>NZ_JBPXMD010000021.1:0-179254 GCF_051918855.1 Streptosporangium sp. H16 | reverse complement strand
GTCGTGCGTGGTGGCGTAGACGAGCTGCCTGCCGTTGTAGGGGGCGACGGTGAAGTCCTTGAGCGAGACCCAGCCCGCCTTCGGGTTCGCCAGCACGCCGGTGGAGTTCCAGCGGTAGGTCGACGGAAGGTCGCACGTACCGGTCGGTGTCGGTGTCGGCGTCGGCGTCGGGTCGGGGGTCGGCGTGACCGTGGGGGTGGGGGTGGGGGTTCCGGGGTTCCCGGTGCAGGCCACGCCGTTCAGGGAGAACGAGGTGGGCGACGGGTTGCTGCCGGTGTACGAGCCGTTGAACCCGAAGGCGGTGTTGCCCCCCGACGGGATGGCGGCGTTGTAGGAGACGTTGGTCGCGGTCACCGTCGAACCGGACTGGGCGGACGTGGCGTTCCACATCTGGGTGATCTGCTGGCCGCCCCCGAAGGACCAGGTCAGTCGCCAGCCGTTGACCGCGTCACCCAGGTTGTTGATGGTGACGTTGGCGCCGAAGCCGCCCGGCCACGACGAGGTGACGGTGTAGTCGACCCGGCAGGCGACGGCCGCCTGCGCGGGCTGCGTGGCCACCAGCCCGGCCGCCGCCAGCAGGATCGGGATCGCGATGATCGTGAAGACGCGGCGTACGGCCGGCTGGGACGGCGCCGTCGGTGTGACGGCGGAGGGACGCGGTGTCCGCGTTCGCCAGGGCAGGCGCATGGATGCTCCTCATCTTTTCGTCCAGCCGCTGTCGGGGACTGGTGCGGGTGGTGGCGTGCCGGGGATGCCGCCCAGATGTACGTGCGAGGCCAAGATCTTTGTTAGCGCTCACATTACGTTCGCTGACGGACTGCTCCATTTCTCTGGCGAGAGATGGTGGTGGTGCGCGGAGCCAATACGATGGGGCCGATCCTCGTCAAGGCACGTCCCTTGGCCCTTTTCCTCGCGCTCGCGCTCCCGGTGGGCCTTCATCTGCCCTAACGGGCATCCGATCGCACCGTGCGAGATCGGCTCTGTGATGAAACGTTCAGCGATGGCGATGATCTTCTGCCGTGCGCGGCCGTTCGACGCGGCGGCGAGCAGGCCGTGAACGTACGTCATCGGGTCCCGGACACCTGGTTCACGGAAGTCGGCGAGGCGTCGTGTGACGGTAGGCGCCAGCGGGCCCAGACGGTTTTGCCGGGACGGTCGGGGAGGGGAGTGACGCCGTGGTCGTGGGCGAGGGCACGGACGATGGCCAGGCCGCGACCGTGGACGGCCTCGGCGTCGAGGGCGAGGAGGCGGGGCTGCCCGGTTCCCCGGTCGGTGACCTGGAGCCGGAGCTCGTCCGTGCAGGCCCGCACGGAAAGCCTGACCACGGGCTCGCCGTGGACGATCGCGTTGGCGAGCAGCTCGCCGGCCACCAGGACGGCGTCGTCGACGAGGTGGTGCAGTTCCCAGGCGACGAGGATCTCGCGCACCATGGCGCGGGCCTTGCCGACGATCGGCAGGTTGTGCGGCAGGTCCCAGCAGACGGTCAGCGGGGCGTCCTGAGTCCGCGAGCCGTCCGGGGCCGGTGGGGTGTCCGGGATCTCGGGCATGTTCTCTCCTCGGGGAGGCGGTGGGCCGTGCTCGGCCTCGCGCATCAGGTCGCGTAGCTCGTCGACGGTGCGGGCCCGCACGATCAGGGGTTCGGGGGCGGGCCAGACGGCGACGGCGTGGAAGTGCCGGGTGCCGGGGCCGTACCAGACGATCCAGGCGGGCTCGACCTGGTCGAGCCGCTCGGCGGCGCGCGTTCGGCCGGATCCCAGGACCGGTGGTCGATCTGCGCGGTGGCCGCTCCGCGCCGATGCCGCCCGCCCTGCCGGGGCTGGGAGGCGCGTTCGTTCACGCCGTCGCTCCCTGCCGGTACGGGGCGTGCCTGCCGGAGGGGGTACGGGGGTTCGGCGGCCGTCCACGCCGGTACGGCACGGCGGCCGTGGCCACGGCCTGCTCCGGCCGCCGGTGCCGACCGGGGAAGCCCTCCGGGGGCCGCACGGGAAAAGCGACGGAGGCTGTGGGGCCAGGGACCGTAGAGCCAGGGATCGTGCGGACGGGCGTCGTGACGGGTGGGCGGCTGGAGAGGCTGAGGCGGCGACGAACGCTCATCCGGGCGTGGACCTGGGCGGTGGTGGGCTGCTCCCAGTGGTGGTGCGCGCGGTGCGGGAGGCTGGCGGCCTCGTGGGCGTACGGGGGATGGCCGCACCAGCGGCAGCCGAGCGGCATCGGCGGCCGGTTCGCGTGCCAACGCACCCGGATCGGCCTGGGGTTTCCTCTAGGGTTACGCATCAGGTCGGACCTCCAGAGTCCGGTCGAGGGGCTTGTCATGGCGTTCCGTGCCGTGGCAGGCCCCGCTTTATTTGGGGATTGAGGGCGATACGGCCTGGTGTTTCCGTCTTGCGCGAAGCGGCTTCCGGCTGCCCCATGGGACTTACTCAGCGGTGACAGGTGTGTGTCCGGCGGAGGCGTAAGTGGTCACCAAAGGGGCGTTTTCCGTTGAATCAGCGGACATTTTTTCTCCCTTTTTCTGGACATACGTGGTGATTTTTTAGATGACCTTGAAAGGTTGCTTTCCGCGCACGGGAGAGGGCCGCTCCGGTGGCGTTCCCGCTCTCTCGAACCTCTTCACAGAGTGCACTCGGATGACTACTTTAGGGATCAAAAGTCGAGGCACATCGGTGTGACAGTTTGTGGAAACCTGTGTCTCTTGTGTCGCGGTGTGGAATTCATCGCTGGATGGAGATGCGATGTCCAAGGATCCCAAGCTCAACCCGAAAAACGAAAAATGGGTTCTATTTGGTGCGGAGCTCCGCAAGTACCGGAAAAAGGCGAAAATGACCCAGGATGAGCTGGCTGAGGTGACTCAGTTCAGCAGGAGCCTGCTGAGCTTCACCGAGAGAGGCGAGCGCAATCCCAGCCACAACCTGGCACGACGCTGCGACGACGCTTTGGGTGCGAACGGAGGACTCATCCGCCGCTGGACGCACATCACCCATGCGGCGAGCCCGCGATGGTTTCGGGATTGGCTGGAGGTCGAACCGGCAGCGCATACGCTGCACACCTGGCAACCGCTCGTTGTTCCCGGTCTTCTTCAGACTGAAGAATACGCGCGAGCAGTGTTGCGTGGAAAACCCGGCGTAACGGATAGCGAGGTAGAGGAACTCGTAGCGGCTCGAATGGAGCGGCAAGCCATCTTCTCCCGGGCTGCCCCGCCGATGCTGCGAGTGGTGTTGGATGAGGGCGTCCTATATCGCCCGATCGGCGGTAGGGAAGTCATGCACGCTCAGATCGAGCGCCTGCTCATAAGCTTCGCCTCACCCAAGATCTTTATTCAGGTGCTTCCGCTGGTGCTTGGGGTGACCACGGGGGTTCTTGGTGGTTTTGTCATCGCACAGATTCAAGGGAGTGCGGATATCGTGTATCTCGAATCTGCACTAAACGGTCAAGTTACCAATAGATCAGAGGATGTCGAAGCCATCCAGGCTACGTACGACACCATCCGAGCTGAGGCACACTCTCAGCATGTCTCGATCGATGTGATCAGAGAGGCAGCAAAAACATGGATCTGAGCGACGAGCTGAGGACCGCTGACTGGCGTAAGGCCACCAAGAGCGGACCCAACGGTGGGGACTGTCTGGAGGTCGCCCCGCTGTCCGGCGGCCGGGTGGGCCTGCGTGACACCGAGGCTCCCGAGCGGGCGCCGTTCGTGGTGAGCGTGAGTGTGTGGGCCGCCTTCGTCGACGGCGCCAAGAAGGGCGAGTTCGACTTCTGACTCCGCTCCCGGAGACAAGGAAGCCCTCGACCAGGTGGCCGAGGGCTTCTGACGTCGTACGGGCTATGCCACGGTGTATTCGACGTCGCCGAAGTCGGCCACGACGCGCAGCCGTCCGCCGAGAGCCTCGACGTAAGAGCGCAGGGTCGCCACCTCGACACGGTCGACCTCGCCGTGCTCGATGGCCGAGACTCTCGGGCCGGAGATTCCCATGGTGGTGGCAACGTCGCGCTGGGTCAGATCCTGCTCCCGCCTGATCTCCGCGAGCTTGTACGCCCTGATCTCCGCGGCGAGCTGCTCCATCGCGGCGGACTTCTCGGCATCCGATTGCACGGGCAGTCCCGCAGCCTGGCGCCGCTCCCGCGCCCGCTGCTTCACCTCGTCCCAGTTGACCGCGCTCATTCGTACTCCCTGCTAGCCAGCTCCGCTATGTGTTCGGCGTACCGTTTCTCCGCCATCGGGATATTTGTGTCATACCAATGGTCCCAGTTGCCGGCCTTATCGCCCGCGACCAGCAGTACTGCCCGGCGGACCGGGTCGAATGCGAACAGAATGCGGATCTCACTTCCTTTTGACGAACCAGGTCGCAACTCTTTCAGATGGTGATTGTCGGCTCCCTTGATGCGATCCACCAGCGGTCGACCAAGTGTCGGCCCGACCTGCGCCAGCATGTCTATGGCGTTTTCGACCTGATCAGCGCTGCCCCAGTCGTCCTGGCATAACTGGTCGTACCAGTCGGCGACCTCGGCAACCAGCACGACCTGCCATCCAGCTCCGTCCATAGCTTAACCCTGGCATTAAGACAGCAGCAAGGAGGCACTTTCCTGACCAGAGAAGCAAGCCGCCTGCTCTACTTCTACCAGCTCGTCCGTTCGTGACTGTTTGTGGGTATGGACTGTCCCGAAGATGATGATCGGTGCCATCGAAGTGCGCCGCATGCGCATGCCGGAAGCCGGAAGCCGGAGAACGACGTGAGGCGTTCGAAGCCTGAGGAGGCCTTGCTCAGGAAAGATCGATGGCGAGGCCGGAAGTGGTGATGTCGATCTCGCCGTCGTATTCGGCCTCGGCGGCGGCTCGCGCGGCTGTGGCGTCCGTCCCCGGCTGCAGGTGAGTCAGCAACAGGTGTCGGACGTCGGCTTCCTTGGCCTGCCGGCCTGCCTGGCGGGCACTCGACAGGTTGCGCCGCGAATCCTCCGGGACCCGGTCCACATAGGTGGCCTCGGCCAGAAACAGGTCGGCGCCGCGCGCCAGCTCCACCACCTCGGGGCTCGGGCCGGTGTCGCCGGTGTACGCGAGCACCCGATCGCCCGCCGTCAGCCGTACGCCGGCATTGGGCACCGAGTGCGGCAGCAGGCGGGTCCGCGCATGGAACGGGCCGATGTCGATCCGGTCGCCGGCTGTGAACTCGCGCAGGACATGGGCATCGGTCAGCATTCCCGGGCGGTCCAGCGCGAGCACCGCGTCCAGGGCGCCGGGCAGTGAGTACACCGGCAAGGGAGCCGGCGGATCGTCACGGAACGCGCGTGCCCGCAACAGCGGGTTCAGATCGGCGCAGTGATCGGGATGTCCGTGACTGACGAACACCGCGTCGACCTGATCAGCGGTGACCCGTTCCAGCAGCCGCGGCACCGTCGCGTACCCGGGGTCGACGAGCAGCCTGAACCCGTCGTGCTCCACGAGATAACCACTGCAGGCCTGGCCCGCTCCCGGCCACGCACCGCATCCGCCAAGGATTGTCAGCAGCATCCATGAACCCTAACGACCGGCGCCCGCTCCTCGCCTACCGTCCCAGGGCGAACGCCGGCCGGGTCCACCTCGCTCCCGGCGCGTTTCCCGATCTCATGACCTCCTGAATCCGGCCGGTGCCGACGTACGGCCACTCGATCGGAGGATGCGAGGCGGTTCGGCCCGGCCGGGACCGCTCAGCCGTTCTCGCGGGCGAACCAGTCGACGGTCCGGCGCAGACCCTCCTCCAGCCCGACGGTGGGCCGCCAGCCGAGGATCTCGGTGGTGGCGGTCAGGTCGGCGATCCTGGCGCTGTCGAGGGGGCGGTCGCCGAGGACGCCGTAGCGGGGACGGGCCCGGCCGCCGACGATCTCGGAGAGCAGTTCCACGGTGTCGCGGATGGAGGTGCCCGTTCCCGTGCCGATGTCGAAGGCGCGGCCCGCCGCCTCCGGGGTCTCGGCCGTCGCGAGGAAGGCGTCGACCACGTCGTCGACGTACACCCAGTCGAGGTGGCGCGTTCCGCTGCCGAGCTCGGGTGTCCGCCCGCGCAGCAGTGACAGCGCCACGTAGGGGACCAGCTTGCGGGTGTCCTGGCGGCCGGGCCCGTAGACCATGCCGATCCGCAGGTTGCTGACCTGGACGCCCCACAGGTGGTGGAACATCCGCGCGTAGCCGTCGGCGGCCCACTTGGACGCCGCGTACGGCGAGGAGGGTGCCCTGTCGCCCTCCTCGGGCCGGAGCTCCTCCAGGGAGCCCGCCAGCACCACCCTGGTCTCGGGGACCCCGGCGACCGCCGTCAGCAGGTTGACCACACCGGTGAGGTTGCTGTGCAGCATCGGCAGCACGAGCCGTGGATCCCTCGCCCCGGC
This sequence comes from Streptosporangium sp. H16, assembly GCF_051918855.1. Classification (NCBI taxonomy): domain Bacteria; kingdom Bacillati; phylum Actinomycetota; class Actinomycetes; order Streptosporangiales; family Streptosporangiaceae; genus Streptosporangium; species Streptosporangium sp. H16. The sequence continues at coordinate 172,903 of NZ_JBPXMD010000021.1, read as the reverse complement.
GACCTCGCTGGCCAGGTGGAACACGACGGCCGGGCGGGTCGAGCCGACGAGCCACTCGACCGTGCCCGCGTCGGCGACGTCCGCGACGTGCCACGTCTCGCCGCCCGAGCTCTCCCTGGACCGGCGGCTGACCGCGTGCACCCGCGCGCCGAGCGCGCTCAGCCGCCGCACCAGGTGGGCTCCGATGAAGCCACCGGCCCCCGTCACCAGTACGGGCCTCGCCCGCCAGTGGTCTTCCGCTACCGGGTCGGCCATGTGCTTTCTCCTGGTTCGGGGGGATTTGTGGCAGATAAGCGGTAAGGCCCGCTCCGAAGAGCGGGCCTTACCGTGTGATGTCGTGCGTTCGTTCCGATCAGCCGATGCGCCAGGTGTCCCCGCCGAGCAGCAGGTCGTTCAGGTCACCCGGCCCCCGCTCGCCGACGGCCTCCTGGAGTTGCTCGGCCATGAGCTCGTCGTAGGAGGGGCGGTCGACGTTGCGGAAGACGCCGATCGGGACGTGCTCGAAGGAGGGCTCGTCCAGCCGGGAGAGCGCGAAGGCCAGCGACGGGTCGGCGCGGTGGGCGTCGTGCACGAGGATCTCGTCCTCGCTCACCGCCGACCTCGGGACGACCTCGATGCCGCCGTCGGCCGCCCTGCGCACCGCCTTGGAGGCCGAGGCGATGGGCTGACCGTGCTCCAGGCGCAGCGTGATGTCGTCGCGCTGCTCCGGGTCCTTCAGCGGTTCGAAGGCGTTGTCGTTGAAGATGTTGCAGTTCTGGTAGATCTCCACCAGGGAGGTGCCCCGGTGCTCGGCGGCCTCGCGCAGCACCGACTGCAGGTGCTTGCGGTCGGAGTCGATGGTCCTGGCCACGAAGGAGGCCTCGGCCCCGATGGCCAGCGAGATCGGGTTGAACGGCTTGTCCAGCGAGCCCATCGGGGTCGACTTCGTGATCTTGCCGATCTCGGAGGTCGGGGAGTACTGACCCTTGGTCAGGCCGTAGATCCTGTTGTTGAACAGCAGGATGTTCAGGTTGACGTTGCGGCGCAGCGCGTGGATGAGGTGGTTGCCGCCGATGGACAGCGCGTCGCCGTCACCGGTGATCACCCAGACCGACAGGTCGGGACGCGAGGCGGCGAGGCCGGTCGCGATCGCCGGGGCGCGGCCGTGGATCGAGTGGAACCCGTAGGTGTCCATGTAGTACGGGAACCGGGAGGAGCAGCCGATGCCCGAGACGAACACCATGTTCTCGCGCTTGAGCCCGAGCTCCGGCACGAATGACTGGACCGCGGCCAGGATGGCGTAGTCACCGCACCCGGGGCACCAGCGGACCTCCTGGTCGGACTTGAAGTCCTTCATCCCGAGCTTGACCTCGGACTTCGGGACCAGCGAAAGCGCCCCGCCCCTTCCGGGGACGGACACCGCCGGCAACTCGGCACTACTCACTGTCGATCACGTCCTGAATCACGCCGGCGAGTTCCTCGGCCTTGAACGGAAGCCCGCGCACTCGGTTGTAGCTGATGATGTCGACCAGGAAGCGGGCGCGGAGCAGCAGCGCGAGCTGGCCGAGGTTGATCTCCGGCAGGAGGACCTTGTCGTACGAGCGCAGGACCTCGCCGGTGTTGACGGGCAGCGGGTTGACGTGCCGCAGGTGGGCCTGGGCGACCTTGCCCCCGGACCTCCTGATGCGCCGCACGGCCGCCGCGATCGGCCCGTACGTGGACCCCCAGCCGAGCACCAGCACGCGGGCGTCGCCGTCGGGGTCGTCCACGGCCAGCGGCGGGATGTCGTTCGCGATCCCGTCGATCTTGGCCTGCCGGACCCGGACCATCCGGTCGTGGTTGTTGGGGTCGTAGGAGATGTTGCCGGTGTTCTCGGCCTTCTCGATGCCGCCGATCCTGTGCTCCAGGCCCGCGGTGCCGGGAATCGCCCAGGGGCGGGCGAGGGTCTCGGGGTCGCGCTTGAACGGCAGGAAGGTCGTGCCGTCCTCGCCGTTCGGCCCCGAGGCGAACTCGGTGGAGATGTCGGGCAGGTCGGCGGCGTCGGGCAGCTTCCACGGCTCGGAGCCGTTGGCGAGGTAGCCGTCGGAGAGCAGCATGACCGGGGTGCGGTACTTCACCGCGATCCTGACCGCCTCCACCGCCGCGTCGAAGCAGTCGGAGGGGGTCGAGGGCGCCACGATCGGCAGCGGCGACTCGCCGTTGCGGCCGAACATGGCCATCAGCAGGTCGGTCTGCTCGGTCTTGGTGGGCATGCCGGTGCTGGGACCCGCGCGCTGCACGTCGACCACGATGAGCGGCAGCTCGGTGGTCACCGCGAGGCCCACGGTCTCGGCCTTCAGCGCGACACCCGGCCCGGAGGTCGTCGTGACGCCCAGCGCCCCGCCGAAGGCGGCGCCGAGCGCCGCCCCGACGCCCGCGATCTCGTCCTCGGCCTGGAAGGTGCGGATGCCGAACCGCTTGTGCCTGGACAGCTCGTGCAGGATGTCGCTGGCCGGGGTGATCGGGTACGAGCCGAGGAACAGCGGCAGCCTCGACTGCACCGAGGCGGCGATCAGGCCGTAGGCGAGCGCCTGGTTGCCGGAGATGTTGCGGTATACCCCGGGGGCCAGCTTGGCCGGCTTGATCTCGTACGAGACCGAGAAGGACTCGGTGGTCTCGCCGTAGTTCCAGCCCGCCTGGAAGGCGGCGATGTTGGCCTTGGCGATGTCGGGCTTCTTGGCGAACTTGGTCTCGAGGAACTGGATCGTCGCCTCGGTGGGCCGGTGGTAGAGCCAGCTCAGCAGCCCGAGGGCGAACATGTTCTTCGAGCGCTCGGCGTCCTTCTTGGACAACGCGAAGCCTTCGAGGGCCTTGACCGTCAGCGAGGTCAGCGGCACCGCGTGGACCCGCCACTCGGCGAGCGAGTCGTCGTCGAGGGGGCTGCCGTCGTAGCCGACCTTCTGCAGGTTGCGCTTGGTGAACTCGTCGGTGTTGACGATGAGGTCGGCACCGCGCGGCAGGTCGGAGAGGTTGGCCTTCAGCGCGGCGGGGTTCATCGCGACCAGGACGTTGGGAGCGTCGCCCGGCGTGAGGATGTCGTGGTCGGCGAAGTGCAGCTGGAAGCTCGACACGCCCGGCAGGGTGCCTGCGGGGGCGCGGATCTCCGCCGGGAAGTTGGGGAGCGTCGACAGGTCGTTGCCGAACTCCGCGGTTCCGGCGGTGAAGCGGTCACCGGTCAGCTGCATACCGTCGCCGGAATCGCCGGCGAACCGGATGATCACGCGGTCGAGTTGCTGAACCTGCTTGGTCACAGCTCAGTCCTCCTCGACGCGACAGGGCGCCGTTGCTCGTGGCACATTCTTTTTTCCATGCTAGATCCTCGGGGTCACGCGTAGTCTTTTCGCGTTCCACTCGGCGAAGGAAAGTGACCTTTGTCGCATATCCTTGACGGCCGCTGAGTCGAAACTGAGTCGAAGCTGGGCGCGGACATCGCGCGTCGCGGCCGTCGTACGGCCTACGGGGAAGTCACGATCGCAGACGGTCGGCCCGACACAGCCCGGCCGCGAGCCGACACAGGTCAACGTGCAGGCGGCCGAAGAGGACGGTTGGGATCACGATGCCCAACTATATGTCCCGTCGCGAAGGCGCTCTCATCGCCTCCGGCTATGACCCCATAGCCTCCGGCTATGACAGGGATTGCTTTTCCAGCACGGTGGGCATGGCCCCGGAGTCGTAGGTCCGGCCCGGCTCCATCGCGCGCGGGCCGTACAGCTCCGGAACAGTGACAAAGGTATAACCCTTTGCGGTGAGCTCGCGCAAGATCGCGGGGGCCGCGTCGACGGTGGCGTGGTGGAAGTCGTGCATGAGGACGATCGCCCCGGGCTTGACCCGGGCGATGGTCCGGCGGGCGATCGCCCGGGGGTCGGGGTCGTGCCTGTCCTCGGCGTCGACGCTCCAGCGCACCACGGACACGCCCAGCCGGCGCGAGATGGCGGCCACCTGCTCGTCGGTCACGCCGTACGGCGGGCGCATCAGCGTGGGGACCTGGCCGATCGCCTGGGTGATCGCGTATTGCGCGCGGGTGAGCTGGTCGGCGAGCATGACGGGGGGCAGCACGCTGAGGTCGCGATGGGACCAGGTGTGGTTGGCCACCAGATGGCCCTCGTCACGCATCCGCCGCAGCAGCTCGGGATGCGCGGAGGCGTTGGAACCGAGGCTGAAGAAGGTCGCCCTCGCCTTGTGCGCGCCGAGGATGTCGAGCAGCCGCCCGGTCTGGGGGCCCGGCCCGTCCTCGTAGGTCAGCGCCACGCACCTGGCCTTCGCGCAGTCCACGGTGCCCGCCATGGAACTGCGCGCCGCGGGCCTGTCCATGCTCGCCGCGAGCATGTCCTTCTGCGAGGTGAGGGTCGCGGTCCTCACGGAGGCCCGCTGTGCCCGCAGCCCGGTCGCCGACAGCAGCGGCGCCGCGGTCGCGGACGGCACGGCGACCGCCACCCGGCCGGCGACGCCCAGGCCCACCTGCTTGTCGTCGAACTCCACGACGAGGTCGCCGCGCGGGTTGAAACCGATGGAGTCGAACATCGAGGGTTCCGGTCTGAGCGCGTTGGGGTTCACCAGCGGTCCCCGCAGCGCCAGCTCGCTCCTGACGATCCCGGCCAGCGTGGTCAGCGCCGCGCCGTCCCTGAGCAGGCCGGGGGAGTCCAGGGCGCGCCGGCTCGCCCGGTCGTACCAGACGGTGGTCCGCGACTCGCTCCAGCCTGAGCCCGTGGACTGGCCGATGCGCAGCCGCACCCCCAGGACCTCGGGGGACGCGGCGGCGAGCTGCCAGTCCACGTTGAACTCGGGGTTGGGCAGGGCGTCGGCGGGGACGTCGTGCCAGGTGAACCGGTTGAGACTCCTGGTCACCGTCTTGAGGAGCTTCTCGGTGAGCCGGGGGGCGTCGGCGATGGCCGGGTAAGTGGCGTGCACGCGCCGGCCCTTGGTCTCTCCCGCGTTCAGGCTTCTCGTGCTCAGGCCCTGGACCATGGAGGGGTCGACGTAATTGATCAGCGTTGGCTCCGAGGGGATCGGGGAATCCCCGTGGGGGGAGGCGGTGGCCACACCGCAACCGGCCAGCATCGCGGCCGTCAACGCGATTCCTCCGCCGAATCGCAGTTTAAACATAAACTAACGCTATAGGGGGTTATGAGGTGTTTACCCCGTCTTGATGTTAAGTGGACAGAGGCTTTAGCGTTTCGCGCCCGCCGGTTTCCCCGCGTGACGGGAAGCGCGGATACTGCTATAGGTAGGGCGGAGAGCCCCGTACGGCAGGTCCCGGAGCGTTGTGCGGCGTCCCGAGCGTTATGGCGTCGCGGAAGGTCGTGCGGCGTCCCGGAGCGTTGTGGGGCGTCCCGGGGCGTTCGGGCGGCGGCCCCGAGGAGGAGAGGCCATGAGCGGATATTTCGGCTCTTATGTGGTGGTCCTCGCGTTGTTCGCGATCGGCCTGCTCATCGTCGCCGGGGCACTGCTCGTCAACCGGGGACTCCGGCCGAGTCGCCCCACCCCGGAGAAACTGCTCACCTACGAGTGCGGCGTCGACCCGGTCGGTGACGGCTGGGCCCAGTCCCAGATCCGCTACTACGTGTTCACCTACCTGTACGTGGTCTTCGCGGTGGACGCGGTCTTCCTGTTCCCCTGGGCGACGGTCTTCGCCGCGCCGGGCTTCGGGACGACCACCCTGGTCGAGATGTTCGTCTTCCTCGGCTTCATCGCGCTCGGCATCCTCTACGCCTGGCGCAAGCGCGCGCTCACCTGGACCTGAGAGCTCGAAAGCCCGGCCTGGGAAGCTCGACAGACCGGACCTGAGGGCTCCAAGGGCCGGGCGAGCGCGAGCACCGACTCTGAAGGAGAATGCGTGCCATGGCGGATCTCCCGATGCCCACCGTGGGGCCAGTCTCGCGTCTGGCCCCCAAACCCATGCGCTTCATCCTGAACTGGGGGCGCCGTTACTCGCTGTGGGCGTTCAACTTCGGTCTGGCCTGCTGCGCGATCGAGTTCATCGCGACCTCGATGAGCAGGCACGACTTCATAAGGTTCGGGGTCATCCCGTTCGCCAACGGTCCCCGGCAGGCGGATCTGATGATCGTCTCAGGCACGGTGACCGACAAGATGGCGCCCGCGGTCAAGCGGCTCTACGAGCAGATGCCCGACCCGAAGTACGTGATCTCCTTCGGCGCCTGTTCCAACTCCGGCGGCCCGTACTGGGACTCCTACTGCGTGACCAAGGGCGTCGACCAGATCATCCCGGTCGACGTCTACGTCCCCGGCTGCCCCCCTCGCCCCGAGGCGCTGCTCCACGGCATCATGATGCTCCAGGAGAAGATCGCCGCGGAGAACCTGGGTGACCGCTATGCCTGACCTGCCCGAACCCGCATCCGGTTCCACGCCCGAGCCCGAGCCCGGCCCCGGGAACGGTTCCGCGTCCAAACCCGAGCCCGGCCCTGGGTACGGTTCCGTGCCCGATTCCGTGCCCGGTTCCGTGCCCGGTTTCGCGTACGGCGAGGGCGCCCGGGTGTCGGAGTCCTTCGGCCAGACCACGGTCGACGTGGATCCCGGCGGCTGGATCGGCCTGCTGGAGTCCGCCAGAGCCGGGGGCTACGAGTTCTTCGACTGGCTGACCGCGGTGGACGAGCCGCCGGAGACGTTCGCGGTCGTCGCCCACCTCTTCGCCCCCGTCTCGCACGCCCACCTGCTGCTGCGCACCCGGGTCCCGCGCGCCGACCCCCGGCTGCCCAGCGCGGTCGGCGTCTTCCGCGGAGCCGACTGGCACGAGCGCGAGACCTTCGAGATGTTCGGCGTCGTCTTCGAGGGCCACCCGAACCTGGTGCCGCTGCTGCTCCCCGAGGGCTTCGAGGGCTTCCCGCTGCGCAAGGACTTCGTGCTCGCCGCCCGGGTCGCCAAGGCCTGGCCGGGGGCCAAGGAGCCCGGAGAGTCCGGCCACGGCTCGCCGAGCCGCCGCAAGACGCTCCCGCCGGGGGTGCCCGCCGACTGGGGGCACGAACGTGGCACCTGAGACTCCCCGGCGGCCGTCTCGCCGCGATGCCTGCGACGTTCGCGATGCCCGCGACGCCTGTGATGCCCGCGATATCGGTTATGGCCGGGGGTTTCCCCCGAAGGACCGGAGGTGCCCGTGATCGCCGAGGTGCTCGACGTCGCGGTACGGCTTGTCGTGATCGTCGCGATCTTCCTGGTGCTGCCGCTGGTCGCCGGGCAGATGGAGCACAAGGTCATGGCGCACATGCAGTCGCGCCTCGGTCCCATGTACGCCGGGGGCTTCCACGGCTGGGCCCAGTTGATCGCCGACGGGGTCAAGTTCATGCAGAAGGAGCAGGTGATCCCGACCGCCGCCGACCGCCGGGTCTTCAGCCTGGCCCCCGGCGTGGCGCTGGTCCCCTACCTCCTGGTGATGGTCGTCATCCCGGTCGGACCCGGGCTGGTCGGGGTCGACCTGGACGCCGGACTGTTCTTCGTCCTCGCCGTGATGGGGGTCGGCGTGCTCGGCTCGATCATGGCCGGGTGGTCCTCGGGCAACAAGTACTCCGTCCTGGGCGGGATGCGCTCGGCCGCCCAGCTCATGTCGTACGAGCTGCCGCTGGTCCTCGCGGCCTCCAGCGTCGCGATGGCGGCGGGCACGCTCTCCCTGCCGGGCATCGTGGAGGCCTGGCAGTGGTGGTGGCTGCCCTGGCAGGCGATCGGCGGCGTGGTCTTCTTCGTCGCCGGGCTCGCCGAACTCCGCCGCCCGCCGTTCGACATGCCGATCGCCGACTCCGAGATCATCATGGGTCCGATGACCGAGTACACCGGCATGAGGTTCGCCCTGTTCATGCTGGCCGAGTACGCCGGGATCATCGTGGTCTCCGCGCTCACCAGCGTGCTCTTCCTCGGTGGCTGGCACGGCCCGTTCCTGCCGGGGCCGGTGTGGATGCTCCTCAAGGTCTTCCTGCTGGTCTTCGTGATCATCTGGATCCGGGTGAGCTATCCCCGCCTGCGCGAGGACCAGTTGCAGCGGCTCGCCTGGGTCGGCCTGGTACCGCTGGCCCTGGTCCAGCTGGCGCTGACGGGAATCGTCAGGGTCGCCGTGGGATGATCCCCTCCTTTCCGGCCGTTCCGCGTACCGTCCGGGCCGTCGTACCGAACGATCTGACGTTCGAAGTGCCCACGCAGGGCAGGGAGTAAATACACTCTGTGACACCACCTGCCAAGGACGGAACGCATGACCCTCGCGCTTGCCGTGGAAAAGGATGAACTGGTCGTCGATGTGCCGGAACATCCGGCGGTGCGGCTGCCGCTCGCCGGGGAGGGCCGGGCGAGCACGCTGCTGATCTTCGGTTATCCCGGCAGGGGCAGGACGAGATACGGCCTGGCGGTGCTCGACGAGTCCGGCCTGGTCATGCTGGAGGCTCCGGGGTCTCGGTCGAAGAGGGCGGTGAAGGCGTTCGCCGCTGACAACGGGCTGGAGTTCGAGTTCCGGGCGTTCGACACGCCGCAGCGGGCCAGGGTCGCCCTCGCCCGGAGGTCGCCGAGGTGGTGCGCAGTGACCTGGCGGCGGGCGCCCGCGCCCCTGCCGCGCCTGCGCGTGCCCGGCGCGAGAAGCCTCAGACCGCCTCTGAGCTCGCCGAAGGTGTGGTGGCGCGAGCAGCTGCTGTACGTGCTCATGTGGGCGGTGCTCGCCTACGGGGCGGTCTTCGTGGCGCTCGTGCTCCTCAACCTGACCGAGACCCGCGCCGACGTCACCCGGGGGATGGGCCCGCTCGGGATCGCCGCCCTGGTGCTGGCCGCGCTGACGGTCGCCGGGGCCGTCGTCGTGGTCGGGGTCGGCCGCCGCAGGTCCCGCAACCAGACCGCCGAGGGACGCGTGCTCAGGCGCGAGGGCCAGCCGCACTGCCGCCTGGTGGTCGTCCATGGCCGCCTGCTGCTGGAGACCGCGCGCAGGACCCGCGAGCTGGACGCGTCCGAGCTGCTGCTGTACTCGGCGGAGTCCGGGGTGACCGGCCTGATGGTGGGCGGGGAGCTGTTCCACCTGCCGGGCCACTGGGACGCCGAGGACGTCGAGCGCTTCGCCACAGGGAACGGCCTGGAGCTCGAGGTCCGCGCGCTGACCCGCGAAGAGTACCTGGAGCTGACGGCGCGGGCGAAGGACGCGGTTCCTTAGACCGGTCCCCTACTGCACGATCCGCAGCATGATGTCGGCGGCCGTGGGCCGGTTGCCCGGCTGCTTGTCCAGGCAGGCGGCGGCCAGCGGGCGCAGTGACCGGGGCAGGGCCGCCAGGTCCGGCTGGTGGTTGATCACCCGGTTCAGGATCGCGGGGATGGTGTCCTCCCCGAAGGCGACCTTCCCCGAGGCGGCGAAGATCATGGTCGCGGCCCAGCTGAACACGTCGGTCTCCGGGCCGATCGCCCCGCCGGAGAGCTGCTCGGGCGACATGTAGGCGGGGGTGCCCATGATGTTGCCCGATGTCGCGGTGACCTGGTCGAGGGCTCGGGCGATGCCGAAGTCGATCACGCGAGGGCCGTCGGTGCCGATCAGCACGTTGGCCGGTTTGAAATCCCGGTGCACCACGCCGGCCCGGTGGATCGCGGCCAGCGCGCCCGCCGTGGCCAGGGCCAGCCTGGTCAGGCCGTCCCCGTCGCGCGGACCCTTGTCGCGGACCAGCTGCTCCAGGGAGTCGCCCTCCACGTACTCGCTGACGACGTACGCCTGGTCCTCGTTGATGTTCACGTCGAGTACCCGTGCCGTGGAGAACGTCGCCACCCTGCGGGTCGCCTCGACCTCCCGCAGGAACCGCTCCCTGACCACCTGGTTGCCGTTGAAGTGCTCGTGCAGCACCTTGATCGCGACCTTCTGCCCCTGCGGGTTGAGCGCGAGGTGAACCGTTCCCTGGCCGCCCTTGCCCAGGCTGCCGATCAACCGGTACGGCCCGAGCCAGCCCTGCGGGGCCGGGGCGTTCTGGCTCTGCGAGGTGTAGGCGGGCCGGCCCTGCGCGAAGGGGGCGTGGGGGCCCTGTGAAGTGTGGGTGGGTCGGCCCTGCGCGAAGGGATCGTGGGGGCCCTGCGAAGTGTGGGTGGGCTGGCCCTGCGCGAAGCGGCCCTGGGTGTGCTGGGGTGCGTACTGCGGCGGCCGGTCGTCATGGCGGGGCTGTGGCGGCCGCTGGTACCCGCCGTGGTACGGAGGCTCCTGGTGGTGTGGCTGCGGCCGTTGCGCGGCCGGGTGCACGACCGAGGCCGCGGTGGGACCCGTCTGGTACGACGGCACCCGGGGCGGGCCCTGCGCGTGGCCGTACCCCTGAGGCGGTCCCGGATGGAATTCCCGGGACGGCCACCGCCGGAAAACCGATCCCCTGAGGATCAGCGCGTGGCCCAGCCCGCCGATCCAGCTGCCCAACAGGCCGATCGTCCCGATGGTGTCCAGCACGACCGGGATGTCGTCGGAACTTCCGTAGATCGCCGCGGCGACCATGAAGATGCCGATGCCGAGCCCGTAGAAGACGGCGGCGACGGCCAGCAACGGGCTCCGCAGCCGGCGCGCGGCGTGGCCGATCACGAACGGCGTCCCGACGCCGCAGGTCAGCAGGGGTACCAGCGCCCACACGACGCTCCACGCCGTGTTGGATCGCGCCGGTGGTTGCGACTGCCAAGCCGGCCCGTACTGGTGGGACATGTGGCGAACAATACGATTTTTTCAGAAGGTCTGCAGTCGCTTCGGTGGTGAGCCTGTGGTTGGGGAGCGGTTATCGAACACACAGTCTGTGGATAACTTCTGTGGATAACCCGATTCCCCGGCTGATACCTCTCACCGCGACGGTCTCCGGGGCCCACGCATTCCCGAGCGCCCCGCTGTGCGCCATGATGTTGAGTTGTGGCACGGATACCAGGAGTGGGACTGGCGAAGGGACTCTCCGTAACCCTTCGCCACATGCTGAACAGGTCGGTGACCCAGCAGTATCCCGAAGTCCGGCCGGAGCTGCCCCCGAGGAGCAGGGGGGTGATCGCGCTGGTCGAGGAGAACTGCACGGTGTGCATGCTCTGTGCCCGCGAGTGCCCCGACTGGTGCATCTACATCGACTCCCACAAGGAGACCCTCCCCGCCCCGGAAGGCGGCCGTCCCCGGGCCCGCAACATGCTCGACCGCTTCGCGATCGACTTCTCCCTGTGCATGTACTGCGGGATCTGCATCGAGGTCTGCCCCTTCGACGCGCTGTTCTGGTCTCCGGAGTTCGAGTACGCCGAAGGCGATATCCGTAACCTTCTTCATGAGAAGGACAAACTTGCCGCCTGGGCCCAGACCGTACCGCCGCCTCCGGCCCACGAGCCCAACGCCGATCCGCCCAAGGAACTGGCGGCCACCTCCCGACCGGTCCGTCCTCGCCCGGCTCCCTCCGAGCCCGCTCCCGCTCCCGCTGCCGGAACCAGGACCGGCCCCACCGCCCGTCCTGGCCCAGCAGGCGGTCCTGGTCTCACCGCCGGCCCCGGTCCCGCAGCCGGTTCCGGCCCTACCGCCGGTTCTGGTCCCGCCGCCGGTCCTGGTCCCGCGGCCTCCGCGCCCGGCGCGTCTGCTTCACCGTCCGGAGCCCCGGCATCCCCGGCGTCCCCGGCCGATTCCCGCTCCGATCCAGGTCTCCAGCCGGGCCCTGGAGCGTCCGCGCCCGGTTCCGGCACCTCCGTGTCCGATGCCCCGTCCTCGCCGTCCGGGACTTCGCCGTCCGGGACTTCGCCGTCCGGGCCTTCGTCATCCGGGTCCTCGCCGTCCGATTCCCCGTCCTCGCCACCCGCCTCGCCCGCTCCCGGCACCCCCGACGCGCCGCCCGCGCGGCGCGGTCCATCCCCGGGCAGGTCGTCCAGACCGGGCACCTCGGCGGGGCACGCGAGCGTCCGGGCCATCCGGCCACCGGGTGCCCTTCCGAAGAAGAACGATCCGTCCACAGGTGGGCCATCCGTCGAGAAGTTATCCACAGGCGGGGGTGAAGCACCTCCGGCGGCGGCCAAACCGGAGCAGACTCCTTCCACGGATCCGAGTGGAGAGCCCGAGGAGGAGAGGTGACCGAGGTGCCGTCCTACCTGTCGCCGACCGGGCAGGAGATCGTCTTCCTTCTGCTGGGCGCGGTGGCCGTCGGGTCGGCGCTGCTCGTCGTGACCACCAGGCAGCTCGTCCACGCGGCCCTGTGGCTGGTCGTCTGCTTCGGCGCGCTGGCCGGGTGCTATCTGGTGCTCACCGCCGAGTTCGTCGCCTGGGTCCAGGTGCTGATCTACGTCGGCGCGATCGTGGTCCTGCTCCTGTTCGGCATCATGCTCACCCGCGCCCCGATCGGCAGGAGCGCCGACCTCGACAGTCCGAACCGTCCGACCGCGGCGATCGTGGCGATCGCCACCGCGGCCGTGCTGGTCACCGTCGTCGTCGACGGCTTCCGCATGGCCTACGTCCCGCTTGAGCCCGGTGGTGGATCGGCCGGCGAGCTCGGTTCCAGCATCTTCCGTAACTGGGTGCTCCCGTTCGAGGCGCTCTCGGTCCTGTTGCTGGCGGCTCTGATCGGCGCCATCGTCCTGTCCCGCACGGACATCCGCGGGAGGGACTGACGTGCACGTCGTCTATCCCGCGGTCGTCTCGGCGCTGCTGTTCTCCATCGGCGTGTACGGGGTGCTCGCCCGCCGCAACACGATCCTCGTGCTGATGTCCGTCGAGCTCATGCTCAACGCCGTCAACCTCAATCTGGTCGCCTTCGACGTGTGGTTGCGCGACCGGCTGCACGGCGGGCAGGTTCTCACGCTGTTCGTCATCGTGATCGCCGCCGCCGAGGTCGGCCTCGGTCTCGCGATCATCCTCGCGCTCTACCGCAACCGCCAGACCGTCGACCTCGACCGCCTCCGCTCCCTGTCCGACCCCACGGACCCCGACCCCACGGACACAGACCTCGCCGACGCCGGTCCCGGCGACACCGGCTCGGACTCCTCGCTCGTGGAGCAGCCTCAGGCCGGGTCCCGGAGCCCGTCCCAGACGCAGACACACCCGCAGACCGTGACCGATACGCGGCGGTCCCGGTCCGGGGCCGGATCCGAGGCGGACACCGGGCCGGGTGACGTGCCATGATCACTATCGCCTCGCTCGTGATCCTGCTGCCCTTCCTCGCGGCGGTCACCGGCCTTCTCGGCTCCCGTTTCCCTCGGCGTCCCCACAGCGTGAGGCCCCCGGAGACCGGCGAAGGCGGCATCCTCGGGGCCGACGCCCCCGAGGCCGACGCTCCCAGGAGTGACGCCTTCAAGGTCAACGCCGACACCGCCGCCAACCACCGGGCCGCCTGGATCGCCGTGGTGCCCACCGCCGTCTCCGCGGCCCTGGCGATCTGGCTGGCCTACGCCACCTGGGCCGCCACCGGCGGGGGCGGAGCCGAGCCGTCCGCCCCGGTCGGGCCGGGAGGCCAGGGGGCGATCGACGGTGTCACCGCGGCGTTCACCGTCATCGAGACGGGTTCGGTGCCGATCTCGGTCGGGCTGCTGGTCGACGGCCTCGCCGCGTCGATCGCCGTGCTGGTCGCCGTGGTCGCGCTGGCGGTGCAGATCTACTCCGTCGGTTACATGCGCGGTGACCGGCGCTACCCGTCCTACAGCTCCTTCATCAGCCTGTTCACCAGCGCCATGCTGCTGGTCGTCTACGCGGCGGACCTCATGGTCCTCTACGTGGGCTGGGAGATCATGGGCCTGTGCTCCTACCTGCTGGTCGGGCACTGGTGGGAAGACAGGGCCAACTCGCGAGCGGCGATCAAGGCGTTCCTCGTCACCCGGATCGGCGACGTCGGATTCCTGTTCGGCATCTTCGTCCTCGGGACGGCGGCGGGAAGCTTCAGGATCGCCGACGTCATCGCCAAAGTCCCCGAGATGTCCTCCGGCACGCTCATCGCCGCGACCATGCTGCTGCTGGCCGGGGTGGCGGGGAAGAGCGCCCAGGTGCCGTTGCACGTCTGGCTTCCCGACGCGATGGCCGGACCGACACCGATCAGCGCCCTCATCCACGCGGCCACCATGGTCGCCGCGGGCATCTTCGTCGTCGCCCGGCTCTACCCGGCCTTCCTCGGCGCCCGCCCCACCCTGGACGTCCTCGCGGTCCTGGCCGCCATCGGCATGCTCGGCGCGGCTCTCGCCGCCCTGGCCCAGGACGACCTCAAACGCGTCCTCGCCTACTCCACGATCAGCCAGCTCGCCTACATGGCCGGCGCCCTGGCCGCCGGGTCCCGGAGCGCTGCGATCTTTCACCTGATCACCCACGGCGCTTTCAAGGCACTCCTCTTCCTCTGCGCCGGAGCGGTGATCCACGCGGTCGGCTCCAACCTGATGAGCACGATGGGGGGCCTCAGGAGGGGGCTTCCCGTCACCTTCGCCGCGATGACGATCGGCTTCGCCGCGCTCATGGGCCTGCCTCCGGCCAGCGGCTTCTTCAGCAAGGACGAGGTGCTGGTGGCCATCGAGGGCTCCCTGTCCTCGGGGTCGCTGACGAGTGCCGCGGCCCTGCTGCTCTACGGCTGCGCCCTCGCCACGGTCGCGGTGACCGGCGCCTACGCCACCCGCGCGTGGCTGCGAACCTTCTTCGGGCAGCGTGCCCCCCAGCCCCAGAGCCAGCCCGCGTCCGGTGCGCCGCACGCCGTCCACACCGCCGCTCACACGGCCGTTCACGAGGCTCCGGCCACCATGCGCTGGCCCATTCTCGTCCTGGCCGTTCCAGCCCTTCTCCTCGGCTTCGCCCGTGTCGGCGACGTTCACTGGGACGCCGCCGCCCTCAGCCTCGCGGTGGCGCTGCTGGGGGCGGGAGCGGTCTACGCCGTGTGGCGCTCCGACCCCCTGGCCGACCCGGCTCGCCTGCTCGGCCCCTTCCGGGCCCCCTGCGAGCAGGCCTTCCACGTCGACTCCGTCTACACCGGTCTGTTCGTCCGACCCGTGCTGCTCCTGGCGAGTCTTGTCGTCCGCGCCGACGGTCGCGTGGTGGACGGTGCCGTGCGCGGCTCGGGCCGGGCGACCCTGGGCCTGGCCGGGCTGGTCCGCCTGGTGCAGAACGGCAACGCCCAGCTCTACATCACCGGCCTGCTGGCCGGAGTCCTCCTGATCGCGGCCGGGGCGGTGATCTTCAGATGATCTCTCTGCTGTTCTGGGGCGTCGTGGCCCTCGTCGTGCTGCTCCTCATCCGTCTGGCGGTGACGCGCCGTTGACCTCCTCTCCGCGACCGAGCACACGACCGGACTCGACACCCGACTCGAACCCGGCACCGGATCCGACACCGGACCCGGACCCGACACTGGACCCGATATCGGACCCGGACCCGACATCGAACACGAAGCCGGACCCAGGACCGGACACCGGGGCGAACTCGGGGCCGAACCCGGTGCCGAACTTCGGTGAGGTGGCCACGCCATGAGCTGGATGCTGATCGTGCTCCTCGGTGTGCCACTCGCCGGAGCCGCCGCGCTGCTCGCACCGTTCGGGTCGGACGTCGCGGCCAGGGGGCGGCTGCTCAGGGTGCACGGCCTGGTCGTCTCCGGCCTCACGTTCGCGCTGTCGGTGGTGCTGGTCGCCGCGTTCGACTACGGCGACGCCGCTCGGGTGCAGTTCGCGACCGACCTGGCTTGGATCCCCGGCCTCGACCTCAGATTCCACCTCGGCGTGGACGGGATCTCGCTGCCGCTGGTCGTGCTGACCACGCTGCTGACCTTCCTCTGCTTCGTCTACCTGTGCCGGGGGCGCGCCGACGGCCCCGGGCAGCTGCTCAGTCCCCGGCCCGGTGGCAACCGGCCACGGGCGCTGGTGTTCACGCTGCTCGTCCTCGAAGTGGGCATGATCGGCACCTTTCTCGCGCTCGACCTGTTGCTGTTCTTCGTGTTCTTCGAGGTCGTCCTCATCCCGATGTACTTCGTGATCGCCATCTGGGGCGGGCGCGCCCGCCGGGCGGCGGCGATCAAGTTCATCCTCTACACCCTGCTCGGCTCGGTGGTCCTCCTGCTGGGCCTGTTGCTCATCTGGTCGCAGACCGGCACCCTGGACATGATCGCCCTCGCGCGGGCACGGGGAACGGGCATGTCCCCCGCCGTGCAGACCATCGCCTTCCTGGCCGTCGGCATCGGCTTCGCGGTCAAGACCCCGATGTGGCCGCTGCACACCTGGCTGCCCGACGCCCACACCGAGGCGCCGACCGTCGGTTCGGTGCTCCTGGCGGGCGTGCTGCTCAAGATGGGCACGTA
The DNA here is from genome assembly GCF_051918855.1 of Streptosporangium sp. H16. Lineage (NCBI taxonomy): Bacteria > Bacillati > Actinomycetota > Actinomycetes > Streptosporangiales > Streptosporangiaceae > Streptosporangium > Streptosporangium sp. H16. Next base: position 156,692 of record NZ_JBPXMD010000021.1, on the reverse strand, counting down.
CGGCTTCGCCCGCGTCGCGATCCCGATCCTGCCCGATGGCGCCGCCGCGATGGCCCCATGGCTCGGGGCTTTCGCGGTGATCGGCATCGTCTACGGCTCGCTGGCCTGTCTCGCCCAGCGTGACCTCAAGAGGATGATCGCCTACTCCTCGGTCGGCCACATGGGTTTCGTGCTCCTGGGCTTCGCCACGCTCACTCCGGCCGGAGTCAACGGTGCCCTGTTCGGCAACATCGCCCACGGTCTCATCACCGCCCTGCTGTTCTTCGTCGCCGGAGCGATCAAGGAGCGCTACGGCACCTCCGACATGCCGGCCCTCGGCGGTGGCATGCTGACACGCCTTCCCCGCCTCGCCTCCCTGCTCACCTTCGCCTGCGTCGCCTCGCTCGGGCTGCCGGGGCTGGCGGGCTTCTGGGGCGAGATGCTGGCCCTCCTCGGTGCCTTCGAACCGGCCGCGGGTCTGTCGCGCCCCCTCTACCTGGTCTTCATGGCCCTCGGAGGTCTCGGTACCGTGCTGACCGCCGCCTACTTCCTGCTCATGCTCTCCCGCGTCACCCACGGCCGGGGCACCGAGACCGTCCACGTCCCGGTCCTCGCCGCGGCCGCCGCGGGCGGCCTGCCCTCCACGGGACCGACCGGGGAGGAGGGCGATCACGACGGTGGTGCCCCCGACGGCGAGGCGGGGGAGAAGGAGGGCCCCCTCATGGCAACCGTCGGCGGGGGTGGCGCTCCCCCTCCGGCGACTCCGGCGACTCCGGCGACTCCGGCGACTCCGGCGACTCCGGCGACTCCGGCGACCCCTGCGACTGCGGCTGCTCTGGGGACTTCGGGGGGTTCGCGGGCGGGGGCGACTTCGCGAGTCGCTTTGGGGGCGACGGGCACGGGCAGATCGCGCATGCCCGATGTCTCGGGCCACGAACTGGCCGCCTGGGTGCCGTTGATCGCGCTGATCCTGCTGTTCGGGCTCTGGCCCAAGGCGCTTCTCCTCCTCACCGATCCGGTGGTCCGGACCCTGGTGGGCGCGCCGTGATCCAGTCGATCGACTACTACGCGGTCGCGCCGCCCCTGATCCTCGCCCTCACCGCAGGGCTCGTGTTGCTCCTGGACGCCTTCCTGCCCCGCAGGCCGCACGTCCGGACGGCACTCGGCGCGGTCACGCTGTCCGGGGTGGTCGCCGCCCTGGCAGTGGTGATCTCCCAGGCCGTACGCGCCGGAGAGCCGCTGAGAACCTTCTGCGTGCCAGAGGGGCTGCTCGGCTCCCCCCGCGCGGTGATCGGCGCCATCGTCCCCTCGGTCGCCGAGCCGACGGCGCCCACGGCCGTCGTGGCACCGTGCTCGTTCGTGGTCGACGACTTCACGCTGGTCTTCGCCGGGCTCGCGCTGTTCGCCGGGATCGTCGTGGTGCTGCTGTCGGCGGCCGAACTCTCCTCCGGGGACATCCCCGTCGGAGAGTGGTACTTCCTGCTGCTCTGCACGCTGGCGGGTGCCGTCGCCCTGCCCGCCTCCCGTGACCTGATCATGCTGGTGGTCGCGCTGGAGCTCGTCTCGCTGCCGGTGTTCGCGCTCACCGCGCTCAAGCGTTACGACGGCCGGAGCTCCGAGGCGGCGGTCAAGCTCTTCCTGGTCTCCGTGGTCTCCACGGCGGTGATGCTCTTCGGGGTCTCCCTGCTGTACGGAACGACCGGCACCGTCTACCTCGACCGCATCGCCCACGTGTTGCGACAGGATGTCCCCGCGGCCACCGGCCCCGGGCCCGGCCAGGGAGACATCGGCGACGGCGGCGCCTACGAGTCCTCGCTGCAGATCGCCTACGACCTGCCCGCCGTGGTCACCGTGGCCGTGGTCCTGGTCCTCGCCGGGTTCGCCTTCAAGATCGCGGCGGTGCCGTTCCACGCGTGGGCGGGTGACGTCTACCAGGGCGCGCCCATCCCCGTCGCGGCGCTTCTCTCCGTCATCTCCAAGGCGGCGGGCTTCGCGGGGCTGATCCTTATCCTGGTCGTCGCCCTGGGAGGCCAGGGGGCCACCTGGGTCCCGCTGGTCGCGATTCTCGCCGCGCTGACCATGACCGTCGGCAACCTCCTGGCCACGCGTCAGCGCCACGCCGTGCGGTTGCTCGCCTGGTCGTCCGTCGCCCAGTCGGGCTACATCCTCGCTCCCCTCGGCATCAGGAACGACGAGGCGATGAACGCCTCGGTCGCCTACCTGATCTTCTACGCGGCGATGAACCTCGGGGCGTTCGCCGTGGTCACGCTGGTGTCGAGGAGGTCGGGCAGCGGGGAGCTGGACGACTACCGGGGCCTGGCGTTCCGGAGCCCCGCGGCCGGGCTGGCGCTGGCCTTCTTCCTGATCTGCCTGGCGGGCCTGCCCCCGGGGCTGGCCGGACTCTTCGCCAAGATCGTGGTGTTCCGGGAGCTCCTCGGCGGAGGCGGTGGCTGGCTGGCGGCCGTGATGGCGGTCAACACCGTCGTGGGTCTCTACTACTACGTCGCCTGGGTCGTGCGGATCTTCACTCCGGTCCCGGTGACCGAGAGCCCCGCGATCGGGAGCGCCATGGCGGGCAGCGCTGTGATCGGGGACGCCGTGACGAGGAGCGCTGTGATCGGGGGTGCCGTGCCGGGCGGCGCCGTGACAGGAAGCGCCATGACGGGCGGCGTCGTGCCTGTCGGCGTGGAGACGGGCAGCCGCGGCACCGGATGGATACCCGCGAGTGTGGCGGTCGCGGTGGCCGGGATCGTCGCGATCGCGTTCTCGGCCGCCCCCCAGCTGGTCCTCGACCTCGTCCCCGCGGCGCTCATCGGCGCGGGCTGAACCATCCGGGAACGTTCGACCTGGCAGGAGACGTTGTCACAGGTGAGTCAGCATCAACCGAAAGGGGGGTGTAGTGCACCACAACGGTCTGCGTACCGCGGTCCTTCTCGGCGCACTGTCCGCGGTGATCATCGTGGTGGGGGCGTGGTTCGGAGGCGGCACCGGCGTGCAGATCGCGGTCCTGGTCGCGCTGGCGACCAGCGGCGTCGCCTACTTCTTCTCCGACCGCATCGCGCTGTCGGCCATGCGCGCCCGGCCGGTGGGTGAGGTGGAGCAGCCGCTCCTCTACCGGATCGTGCGCGAGCTCTCCACCGAGGCCCGCCAGCCCATGCCCCGGCTCTACGTCTCGCCGACCATGCAGCCCAACGCCTTCGCGACGGGGCGCAACCCCCGCAACGCCGCGGTCTGCGTGACCTACGGGATCACCCAGCTCCTCGACGAGCGCGAGCTGCGCGGGGTCATCGGGCACGAGCTCTCCCACGTCTACAACCGCGACATCCTGATCTCCTCGGTGGCCGGCGCGCTCGCCACGATGATCACCTACCTCGGCTATGTCGGCTTGTTCTTCGGCGGCGGGGACGAGGACGAGGGTCCCGGGTTCATCGGTGCGATCCTCATGATCGTGCTCGGCCCGGTCGCGGCCGGAATGATCCAGATGGCCATCTCCCGCTCCCGCGAGTACCAGGCGGACGAGTCCGGTGCCCGGCTGACGGGTGATCCGCTGGCCCTCGCCTCGGCGCTGAGAAAGATCGAGATGGGCACCCGCCAGCTGCCCCTCCCGGAGAACGGCCGGATCGCCTCCGCCTCCCACCTGATGATCGCCAATCCCTTCCGCGGCGCCGGGATCGGCCGGATGTTCTCCACCCACCCGCCCACCGCCGAGCGTGTCGCCCGCCTGGAGCGCATGGCCGGCTACCGCCGCTGACCCCGCGCTTCCGTGCCGCCGTGAGCCTCTACGGTCCGTGACGGGTCAGGGAGTCAGTCCGGTGACGATTGGGTCAGGGAGTCAGTCCGGTGACGATCGGGTTGTGGACGGACCCGGGCACGACGAAGCCACTCACCCGTTCCGTGCCGCCCGACTCCTGATCGACCCGATACCAGGTGTAGCGGGTGCCGCCCCCCTTCCTGATCCTGCGCGGGGTGACCGTCTGCAGGTCGAGACGGCCCGCGCGGTTCCAGCGCATCCGGGTCGGAGTCCTGTCGACGGGCACGGCGATGGGATCGTGCCTGGGGATGCCGCCGGTGGGCACGTTCCACAGGCGGATCCCCGCGTCACGTGCCGTGAAGTGGGCGACGGTCTCGCCGTCCGGGCCGAGCGCGCCCCCCACCGGAACGCGCCCCCGCTCGGTGAAGGGCGACATCGAGTAGATCCCCGCCTGGAACGTGTCGTCCACCACGAGTACGAACTTCGCGTCAGGGCTGAAACTCCACGGTCGCAGGCCAGGTGGCACCGGGATGCTCTCCCCGCTGTACGTGTCCAGGATCCGATGCTCCCAGCCGATGCCCAGCACCACGTACCGCCCGCCGGGAGAGAGATCGACCCGTGCCGCGCGCATCGCGTTCGACCACATCACTCCCGGCACCGCGCGCATCTCGCCGGTGGCCACCTCCCGCACCACCAGCGCCCCATCCCGACGCTGGAAGTACGCGACATATCTACCGTTCGGCGACAGGGCCAGCGGTGCTCGTTGCCTCCCCACGGAGAAAACCCGGGCGTCGGGGAGAGTGAGCACCCCACCGCCGCGTACCCAGAGTTTCCACGGAGCACAGACACACCCGTCGAGTCCCGCGTACCGGACCGGAGGGCTCGCACCTCCGGCCTCCGCGGGGACGCCCGCCCCCAGGACCATGGCGACCGCGCCGACGCAAACGCTCAAGCGGCAGAACAACCCCACTGAGGCCCCCCGAGTCTTCCGGACATACGGGGGGTGTCCGTCGCTTACCGGCTTACTGTACGCCCAGGGAGAGGCCGGCCGGCGGTGTCGCCGTGAGTGTCATCCGATCGCGGGGAGCGAGCGGAAACCCCTCCGGCGCAGGCGAACGGACCGGCCCCCGCGAGGGCCGGTCCCGGGGCGGCCACCGGCCGACCGGCTCAGGAGTGCTGTGTGACCGGGTCGGTCTCCTCCGCGGAAAGGCCGGGGATGCCGTCGATGCTCTCGCGGTTCTTCCGGGCCCGGTGGGTGCGCCGCTGCTGGACGTCCTTGCGTCCCGCCCACTCGTCCAGCAGCGTCCGGTCCTTCTCGAAGGACATGAACGGTACCGAGAAGCCGCAGGAATCGGAGATCCGGTCACAGTCGACGACGACGATCGACCGCACGCCCGGATGCGGGCCGAACTTCTTGATCAGTGTTGCGAAGTCGGGGTTCTCCGGTACGACGACCCGGCCGGTGCCGTACAGGCGGAGGATGTTGGGAGGGCCGGAGAAGGCGCAGAACATGACCGTGATGCGGCCGTTCTGGCGGAGATGGGCGATGGTCTCCACCCCGCTGCCGTCCAGGTCCAGGTAGGCGACGGTGGTGTCATCGAGGACGGCGAAGGTGTCGGCGTATCCCTTGGGGGACATGTTGACGTGGCCGCCCTGCTCGGGAGCCGTCGCCACGAAGTAGACCGGCTGCGCTCCGATGAACTCACGCAGCCGACCGTTAATCCTGTCATGAATTTTCCCCATAAACAGGACGATAATTCTTTGGTGAAACGGGTGAGCGGCCGGGGCACAAGAGAGCCTCTTGCCCCGGCCGTATGCCCTGGATGTGCCCTCCCCGGAGCAGTAAGGTCCTGAAACCACAGGTCAGAGCCTCGGTTTCCCTTCTGCTAGCGGTAGTTCGAGAACTGAAGCGCGATCTCCAGGTCCTTACCCTTGAGAAGGGCGATGACCTCCTGCAACTCGTCCCTCTTCTTGGAACTCACCCGCAGTTCCTCGCCCTGGATCTGGGCCTTGACGCCCTTGGGCCCCTCATCACGAATGATCTTCGAGATCTTCTTGGCGTGCTCCTGGTCGATGCCCTCCTTGAGGGTCACCAGAAGCCGGTACTCCTTGCCGGACAGCTTGGGCTCGTCCGCGTCCAGGATCTTGAGGGAGAGCCCCCGCTTGATCAGCTTGTCCTTGAAGACGTCGAGGACCGCGTTGGCGCGCTCCTCGCTGTTGGCCTTGATCTCAACGGCCTTCTGACCGCCCGACCAGGCGATGGTCGCGCCGGTGCCCTTGAAGTCGAATCGGTGCCCGACCTCCTTGACCGTCTGGTTCAGCGCGTTGTCTGCTTCCTGGTGGTCGATCTTGCTAACGATGTCGAACGATGAATCCGCCAAAGCTCAATCCCCTCTGACCTGCTGGAACTATCAATCGCCGCCCGGCTCCCGGAAGCCACGGACCTCGAATCGCGGTGGCGCCCGCGAGCCGGTTCGGTAGACGCGTACGTAACAGATCAGCCTAGCCAGCATCTCCCGCCGATGCCGAGGCGGAAGCGTGTCCCTCTCCCGCCATCAGCGGGTCCTGTCCCACTTCGGCGTGTCTCGTTTCCACTCCCGTCCTCCCGCTCGCCTTGGCGTGTCCCCGTTCCTTCGGTCTCCTCGCACCGCCTCCCGGCCATTCCTCGGAACCCTCGCCATTGAGGCCCGTCTCGCCGGCACCGCGACGCCTCTGGCGTCACTCCCTCCCCAGAGGACACCGGCACAAGCGGCGACATGCGTACCAAAAGTCCTGATAGGAGTGGGTATCGGGAGGTGCCCCGCGTCGATGTCACGTCACACCCGGAAGTCCGCTATTCTTCTTCCTGTCGCCGCCGCAAGCGGAGGACACGGCAGGTTGCCCGAGTGGTCAAAGGGAGCGGTCTGTAAAACCGTCGGCTCAGCCTACGCAGGTTCAAGTCCTGCACCTGCCACCAGCCAAACTGGCAGCTCAGAGGCCCTCCGGGGCCTCTTTTGCGTTTCCGGGGTGTGCAGTCGGATGCCACCCTGAGCGGCCCTATGTCGGTGGTCGCGTAATATACGCGCAATGATCTTGGGGCCGTTTTCCCAGGTAGCGTAGGGCTTTCCGGGTGTTCTACGGACGAGAACCAGCCCTGGAACGCCGAAGGGCCCCGGTGGTGTCCGGGACCCTGGTCGTACGGTGAGCGTCTCATACGGTCAGCGCGTCACTGATCCGCTTGTTGGCGATCTCTTTCTGCCCGTCGAGGCACTTGGCGTAGACCCTCAGCAGGACGTCCACACCGTGGCCCGCCCGCTCGGCCACGTCGGGAGCCGAGACGCCCGCGTTGAGCCACAGCGAGACCGCCGCGTGCCTCAGGTCGTACGGTCGCCGGCCGAGGGGAGAAGCGACCTGAGCAGGAGTGAGGGCGAGTGCCCGCGCGTCCTGCCAGACCTCGGTGTAGGCCGTCGAGGCGATGACCCCGCCGCGCTCGCTGCGGAAGATACGCCCGTCCGCGCCGGTCCCGTACTCGTCGATGTGCTGCCGCAGGATCTTCACCAGTTCGGGAGGAATCGGCACCGGCCGGACGTCGGCACTGCCCCGGTGCTTGAGACCCCGCTCTTCGTGAGCGTCCCCGCTGTCCGTCCACTGCCTGTTGACCTCGGGCCGGGAGACGTCGATCGTCAACCGCCCCCAACCTTTCGCGGGCAGGTGGCAGTCCTGGAGACGCAGGCCGACCGCCTCACCCGGGCGCAGCGCCGCGTAGTACATGCAGGCGAACAGCGCCATGAGTCGCCGGCCCCGTCCGCGCTTGCCGACGTAGGTGACCATGGTCAGGAGTTCCTGAGCCTGCCGGGGGTTGACCGCGACGCGAGGGTCAACGGTCTCGGTGGTCTTGGGAGGCTTCCATCTGACCTTGTGCAGCGGGTTGGCCGCCAGCTCTTCCAACTCCACCGCGTACTCAAGAACGGCATGGAAGACGGCCCGCTTGCGAGCGATCGTGTTCGGCGCCGCAGCCTTGCCGTCCAGACGAAGGGCGAGCGCATCCAGCGCCAGCCGTACGACCCTGGTCTCTTCCAAGTCCACCAGGTCAAGGGAGGCCGCCTCAAGCCAGCGGATCGCCTGCGCCATCTCGGCGGGAACGTCGAGGCTCTTACCGTTCGGGAGGAGCGCGTACTTGCGGAGAGCGGTTCGCAGGGTGTCGGCGTCGGGACGGCCAGGGCGATCCTTGGTCAGGGCGGGGAGCACCGTCGAGAGCGCGTCGGACATGCTGTCGCGGCTCTTGGCCGCCGCGTGAGGCCACTTCATGTCGATGTAGGCCCGCACGAACTCGAAGACCGTCCGGGCGCTCTTGGCCTGGAGCATGGAGAGCGGGAGCCCGGTCTCCATGTCGAAGGCTTCCCCTCGCTTCGCCGCCTGCCGCAGGTCCGACAGGAGGTTCTCGGCGAGAGCCTTGGTCCGCAGCGTCTTGGACTTCTGGCGACCACCGACCTTCCAGCGGATCACGTAGGACGGCGTCTTGCTCGTCTCGTTCCGGCGAATCTCCCAGAACTTCACGTCGTAGGAGGTGTTCACGCGGCCTCCCGAAGGGTTTCCAACCACGCGGTGAAGTCGCTGCGGTAGATGCGGATCTCGCCGTTCGGGAGCTTGAGGCCCTGTGGAGCGTGGCCGATCTCCCGCCAGCGGTAGAAGGTGCGCCGGGACACCCCGCCGAGTTCGTCGAGGACTTCCGGAATGGTCATGAGCTGGTCGCGGTGCTTGCTCACGCTGCCTCCCTAGTCTCGATTGCCGAAGGGTCGTGTCCGGTCGCTTTTTGTTGCAGGGTGAGCAGGGTTGCTCGCCAGCGCTGGCGTTCGGCGACCATGCGCAGCAGCCGCAGGGCCAGGGAGGGGATGTTGCCGTCGCCGGCCGGGACGGGCTTCCAGACGTAGCGGTGCGGGTCGACGGGCTCGTCGGCCAGGCCGAGGGCTTCCATGACCCAGGTGCGGCGGTCGCGCTTGTGCTCGGACAGGGTCTTGTTCGACCACTTACGCGAGACCAGGACGCGACGACCCGCGTAGCCGAGGTGCTCGGGCTTGTGTGCCTTGCTCCGGCATCGGCCCGGCGCCATGCCCGCCTTGGGACTCTTGGGCTGTACTCCGTAGCGCAGCCAGTTCGGGCAGGCCGGGGAGCAGGGTTCGTAGCGCAGCGCCTCGACCATGCGGGCCGCGTGTTCACGTTGGGCAGGGTTGGCGGCGTCGAGGGTGTCGCCGAGGCTCTTGGTCAGATACTTGGACAGGTAGCGGATGCACTGGTCGGCATCCGGGGTGCCACCGAGAACACCCTGAACATCGACCTGGTCACCGAAGCGGACCACGTGCAGCGGTTCGGCCTCCTCGTCGGCGTCGAGCCGGTCGAGCGCCTCGCGCCAGGTAGGAAGCACTTCCCCGGTCACCGGATCGAAGTAGTCGCCGTCCTGGCCGTCCGGGTAGGGGGTGCCGTCTTCCCGCGCGGGACGCTCGACCCACACCGGTAGGTGATCGTCCTCGAAGCGCACCTCGTTGACCGAGGGCCACCACACCTGGTGGTAGGTGGCTGCCGCGATTGCCTTGACCTCGGCGCGTGGCATGGTGCCGCGGATGGCCATGTGCAGGTGCGGTGCGAGTCGCTTCTGTGGTTCGACGGAGGAGAAGTACTGCAGGTCATATCCCGCGACGCGGCGCAGGTTCTGCACGAAGCGGTCGACGAGCTTGGAGAAGTGCAGCGCGTCCCGGACCGCCCGCCGGTAGTCGTAGCCGTCCGGGTCGACGGGCACGCCGTTGCGTACCTTGCCGTAGGAGGGAAGCGTGAGCGTGACGAACAGCGACGGCCGGTAGACCATCCCGTCGGAGCTGGTGAACGTCCGCCCCAGGGTGGTGTTCTGCCGGACCTTCCTGGGCAGGTCGGGGGCGTCCTGGCGTCGCCGGGTCGAGCGGTTGCGCTTGGCGGTGGTATGGCCGAGCAGGGTGCCGCGCATCCCGGCCGCGGTGATCTCGGCATCCAGTCCGCTGAGGATCGCGTCCAGGTCGGTGGTGTCGTCGCTGGCCTTTTCCGCGGCGTCGCGCTGAGCCTGCATGTCCGCGCGGAACTCCACCAGCCAGAGCTGTTCCTCGTTGGGCTCATCCGGAGTGATCGAGGGTTCGGCCTCCAGGTGCCAACCTTCCCGGCACTGGGCCATCCGCAGGTAGCGATTACGCCGGGCACACGACGAGCACTTGGCGTCCATGGTGGCCCCGCAGGGCACGTTCACGTCCTCAGTGAGCCCGGTGCGCGTGTCGAGTCGCCGCAGGACCATCGGCCGGATGCACACTCCGTTGTGCTTGGCGATCTCCACCGCCACATCCAGCGCGAGCGGCATTCTCTGACGCTCGGCGCGTGACAGGCCGCGGTCGTTGGGGTTGCTCACGCGTCCGCCTCCTGGTCGTGGTCGAGGAGTGCGCCTTGTCCGCAGTCGTGGCACTCGACCAGGCCGCGGATCAGGTCCAGCCACAGCGTGTTGACCGCGTGGCAGGCCGCGCAGCGCAGGCCGTCGAGGATGTAGGCCAGCTCAGTCACGGTCGCCCCTCTCCCGTACTTCGGACAGGTCGGCCACCAGCCGGAACATGGTCTGGTACGGGTCGGCGGTGACGCGCACGTTGAACAGTTCGAAGGCCAGGACGGGCTGAGCATGGTGCGGTCCCAGAACGGCGAGGATGGGCCGCTCGCAGAGGCGGGTGATCTCCTCGTCGGTGCCGTAGAAGCTGACCCTCATGCGGTCACCTCCATGGCCATCGCGCGGATGTCGCTGTCGGAGACGTAGGCGGCACGGACCCGGATCGGATCGGGTGAGGTCTCCAGCCGGACGTAACCGATACCGGCGCCCTGCTCGGGGATCGGGGAGATGTGATCGGCCAGTGCCCCGCGGTCCCGTGCGCCGTCGCCGAGGACCATGTCGACCTGCTCGGACTCGTCGAGGCGAAGTGCGATCTTGTCGGGGAACAGGTTGCGGATGTTCATGACCTCTTTGCGCGGGTCCTGGAGAGCGGCCAGGACACCGAAGCCGACCGCGCGGCCCTGCGTGGTGAGCGTCGCCAGGGCAGCGGAGATGCGGAGCTTGAGGCCCTTGTCGGATTGGTAGGCGGTCAGGAACGCCACCTCGTCGACCACCACCAGGACGAACGGGTCATCGACAGAGGGAGTGTGGGAGCGCTGGAGTCCGGCATAACGGTCGGCCCGATCCTGCATGATCTTCACAGCGGCTTCCAGCAGATCGGCGCAGTCGGCCGGGCTTGCGGCGTAGCGGTTGCCGAACAGGTCGCGCCCGTAGGACAGTTCCATCCGTTTGGGATCTAGCGCCCAGACCTGTGCCAGGCCCGCACGCGTGGCGGGCAGCAGGCCGCGGATCGCCGACCAGATGACCGAGCCCTTGCCCGCCCCGGTGGCCCCGGCGACCAGGACGTGCGTGCCGTGGACCTTCAAGAGCCAGGGCTTGCCGTCCTCACACTTACCGACCTCTACCGGCCCCACCGATGCCTCATCCGGGACCGGTACGGCCGGGAGCGGAGTGGCGAGGGGATCACGGCGGGGGAAGACGAGCAGCAGCCGGCCCGAGCGCGCGATGGAGACCCGACAGGAACGGGCACCGAACCCGTGAGCGAGGTGCTCGGTGCGGTCGGCCCAGTCCTTGACCGCCTGTCCGGTGAGCATTCGCACCGTGACCACGTCGGCCCACGAGGTGCAGGTGACGCGGACGACGCGAGGCAGGTAGTCCCGGCCGCGTAAGTGCCGTCCGAGCCCAGAGATGATCATTACCGGTTGCCAGTGCCGCCGGTAGATCCACACCAGCCGCCACCAGGCCAGCAGCCGCCAGCCCAGCAGGCGAAGGAAGGAGGGACGAGCGACGAAGAACCAGGCGGTGAGGCTGAGAGGGGTCACGGTGACGAGGCCAAGGCCCCAACGCCAGCCACAGGCGTAGGTGACCACGCCGGGGGTGAGCACGACGGCCGAGGCGATGGGGTGGCGCCACAGCAGCCGCAGGGCACCGGCCAGCAGCCGCCACGCGAAGATCACAATGGTGACGATCGCCGGGGTGCGGAGGACGGCCGGGCGGAAGACGACGGCGGTATCGGGGGTGGTGGAGACGAGGTTCTGTGCCTCGTCGCCGGGCAGTTTCTTGAACATTAGGCTGGGGGCCTTCCTTGAATTTGCGTCCGAGGGAGAACCGAGGGGCCGCCGGAAGTTGGCGCTTCTGGCGGCCCCGCTTACGTGTCAGGCCGCGACCTCACCGGACGGTGTGGTCTGGTCAGTGGGGTCGGTCGGCTGTTCCGCGTGGAGGCGCTCGCAGTTGGCCAGGTAGCGCGCGGAAGCGGTGAAGATCTCCCGTGCGAGGGTCACGTCCTGTTCGGTGACCGGCCCGCCGCCCGTGGTGGTGACCGTCATGTGTGCCTCACTGCTGGATAGGGTCAGGAACGGTCGCTCCCCGTCGCCCCCGAACGCCTTGGCCGACATCTCCGAGGTGCAGAACGAGACATCGAATCGGGTGACGCCGTCGTGAATCGACGCGGTGACGTAGGTGTAGGGCTTGTGTTCGCTCATGCGGCCACGTCCTTACCGACCGTCTCCTTGGCCGGCGCCTGAGCGGCCTGCCGAGGGGGAGCAGTGGCGGTGCGGGGAGGGCGCATCGTGGTTGCACGGATGGACCAGGCCAGTCGTCCGGTGTTCTGGTTGACGTAGGCGGTGGCGGTCATGCCGTCGAACTCCACTGGCACGAACGGCAGGCCCGGCAGTGCGGCCGGAACGGTCGGCTGGATGGGGGACAGGATCTTGACCGAGACCGTCTTCTGGCCGGCCTTCACGGTCGGGTCGGCGTCCATGACCGCGACCTGCCACACCAGTTCCCCGGTGTTCTTGTCCTTGGCGTAGACGGTGCGGCCCTTGGACGAGGCGTCGAAGTCCTTGACCTGCTCGACCTCTCCGACGATGAAGCAGCCGTGCGGGAAGACCTGCCCGAAGTGGACGGGGATGGGGCCTTGGATGGCCATGTCGGTTGTTCCTTTCACTTGGACGATCGATGTTCGGTCGTCCACTTGTCCGATTGAGTTGAGAGTAGCCTACGACAACTTGTCCGCACAAGTGAATGAGTGGATCGGTAGAGGGGGATGGCCAGGTGTGCCAGCCTGCCCCTCGGGCGTCTTAACGGTGCTCGGCGCTCAAGGAGGATGCGCGATCATGTCGGTCATGGCCTCCATGACTTCGCCGGAGCACGACACCGCCGAGAACAACCGGATCAAGGTCTGGTTCCGGTTCGTGCCGCGAGAAGACTGGCTTCCCTACGACACCGAGGGGCTCTGGGCCACGCGGATCAGCGAGGACACCGCGCGTCTGGAAAACGTCCCCTTCCTACAGGACGGGGTGGCCGAGGGAGATGTCGTGCGGTTTCTTACCAATGCCGACGGCCTCCACTGGTCTACGGAGCGCGTGGAAGCGTCGGGAAACTGCACCGTTCGGGTCCTGCCTGTTCCCAGCGGTCCACTCGGGACAAGCGCCGAGGCCGTACACGAGCGGCTGGCACCGTTCGGCCTGGGGGGAGAGGTCTTCAGTAAGGAACTGCCGCTGGTCGCCTTCAACGTGCCGGCCCGCGCGGAATTCGGCCGGATAAAGGCGCTACTGACGCGTGGCGAGGAAGACGGTTGGTGGCACTTCGAGGCTTCCTGCGTCACAGATGCCTGGCGCAACGCCTAGTTAGCTCACCGGGTAGACGTCCTGGAGTTCGTGAAGGTCACCGGGGAGCGCCACGCTCATCACCAGGAGCACAGCCCCGGCAGCATCATGCACGCTGGCCAGCACCCCCATGACGGGCTTGGAAGAGCCGAGCAGCTCGGCCTCTTCCTTGGTGGGGTTGCGCGCGGTCAGCCGCTCGGTGACGTGATCGAAACGCAGATGCTTGACCGCCTGGAGATGATGACGCACCCCGCGTGCCAGCGGTTCGGGCTTGTCGACGTCGGTGCCCAATGCGATCTCCAGCGGGAACCACAGGGTTTCCACCGCAGACAGTCGGCCACCCTGTTTGGCCACCCGCCGACGCGAGATCACCGGGGTCTTGTCCTCAACGCCGAGAAGGCGGGCGATGTGGCGAGGAGCCGGAACACGGGCAACGTCGGTAACCAGGTCACCGCTCTCGGCCTGCTCGGCCACCGCCAGCCCTGGCCGGATGCGATCAGTGGCACTCTCGGGACGGCCCTTCACGAACGAACCGCGGCCGTGCTCACGCTCGATCCAGCCCTGCATGGCCAGCGTCTGAAGCGCCCGGACCACCGTCGTGCGACCTACGCCGAACTCTCTGACGAGCTGCGTCTCCGAGGGCAGCATGTCACCGGCCGCGTACTGCCCGGCCTCGATGCGCTCCTGAATTGTGCCCATCACCTGGGCATACTTCGGAGGGGCGAAATCCTTGCTCATCTTAACCGCCCGATCACTCTTCCACTTGTCTGCACAAGTACAGTACCGGCTAAGAGCAGCCCTGTCAGGACCCGCGACAGCAGGAAACACCTACCTGGCCAACCCTGCCAGAACTCTGATCCACACCACCCGTGCCTGAGCAGGCGACCACGCATCACTGTGAAACACGGTCACCTTCCCTTTGTCCTGAACCGTCTTACGAATGAACGACAACCCGCCCGCATCGCACAATTCGTAAAACGTCACCCGATGCTCATGACAGGTCCAGGCCACCACCCGAACCCGCCCGAAACGCCGCGACCTATGCCAGGCCAAAGGCATGCACCCCGGAGCGGCCGGAACAAGATGCTCGGACAGACATGACGCTCCCCGTCGGGAAAAATTCTCACTCACGATTCCCGCCGCTCGAAACGCACCGAACCGGCCAGGTCCACCGTGGCGTGAAAGATCACCTGTCGTGACCAATCGCCCGGCGCCAGGCCGAAGTCATAGACCCGCCGCGTGATCCGCCCCCACAGCGCCGGTTGCGGCTCCAGCCTGCGCAGCGCCTTGCGCAGCTCGTCCATCGAGGTCGCCTGCCCCGAGCTGGTGCCGCACGGCCCGAGCCGGTCGACGCCCTCGGAGGTGAAGACCTCCCACTCGAACATCTCGACAATGGGCTCGGGACCATCGCAGTACAGGCAGTCCTCCTGAGAGGAAACCGCACCTCCCAGAAACGAGGTGGCGACATGTCCGCGCCGCGTGACGATCTTCCAGCCGCGCCCATCGCATTCATCGCACTTAACCGGTGTTGTCATACCGGAAAGGATCGATGGAAGAACTTCTCAGCCCTATCCCACGCGTATATTCCACCAAGGCATATAGGGTCTCGACATGTAGCGACGCACCACCTCGGGAACCGACAGCCGGAGGGCGGAATGCACGGGAGCGCTTTCGAGCCGATCAAGATCCCAACCGAAGTATGGGACCGCGAAGACAGCAGAGAAATCCTCAAAAATCGCGACGTAGCAGGACTTTTCAAACTTGCCGCGAAGTACGCAGGCGCCAGCCAAGTGGACATCGGTGCGGCAACCGGCCTGTCCCAAGGACGCGTCAGCAGGATCAGCCACAACCAGTCCCACATCACCGAACTGGACGTCTACGAGCGCATCGCCACCGGTCTCGGCCTGCCCGACCACGCTCGGATGGTTTTCGGCCTGGCCCCGCTCGACACCGCATCCCCGACTGGGAACTACGGCGACCACCACCAAGAGCAGAGCGAGGAACTGACAGCCCGGATCGAGGCAGCCGCCGCCATCGACCCCACCATGGTCATGATCCTCACCACCGACACCAACAATCTGCGCCTCATGGATCGCCGACTCGGCGGCATCGCCATCGCCGACAAGATGCGCGCCCAGATCTCCCACGTGGAACACGCCCACCGTCACGCCGTACGCCCTGGCATCCGTGCTCAACTCGCCCACGTCCTGGCCGAGACCGCCTCATTGGCCGGATGGCAGGCCATCCACACTGGAGCGCTCAACGATGCCTGGAACCACTACGAGCACGCCAAAGCTGCCGCCCGTGAAGCCGACGACCCCGCCCTCATCGCCTACGTCTCCGGTGAGCAGGCATACGTCCTGATGGAACTTGGCCGCCCAGCCGAAGGCACCGAACTCCTCCAGTACATCCACGCCACCTACCGCGACCGCATCCCCGCCCGGCTCCGCACCTGGATGTCCGCAGCCGAAGCCGAAGGCGCCGCCATCCTCGGTGACGAGCCGACCTGCCGTACCGCCCTGGAACAAGCCGCCGCACTCCTGCCCGACGGCGACGCCGACCCCGACATGCCTTACCTGTCGGTCAACGCGCACCACCTGGCCCGCTGGCGGGGCAGTTGCCTGGTGCGCTTCGGTGACCCGGGAACCGTCGAGGACCTGCGCTCAGCACTGGCTGGCATGGACGGCACCTACAACCGCGCCGAATCCGGCGTTCGCTGCGACCTGGGCCATGCCCTTCTCGCCCGCGGAGAGCCCGACGCCGCCCAACCTCATATCCAGCGCGCCCAGCACCTCGCCACGATGACCGGCTCCAGCCGGCAACGCCGACGCGTCGAGGAACTCGCCCGAGCTGTCAGCCGCTCGTTGCGCTGAGCCGATCCCGCGCCGCGAACAGACCGATCAACGTCCCCGACGTCCAGATGTCACCGCGAGCGATCATCGCCGGGATCTCTGCCATCGGCACCCACTCGATGAGATCCGCCTCGATCTCGCCGGTCGGGCTTCCGACCAGATCAGCACCTCGCACCAGGAAGAGACTGTGTTCGGAGTCGACCATGCCCGCCATCGGCTGGTAGGTGATTAAAGGCTCGATCTCCTTGGGCCGATACCCCGTCTCCTCCTCCACCTCACGAGCAGCTGTCGTGATCGCTTCCTCGCCGGCGTCGACCAGACCGCCGGGAAGCTCCCAGCCCCACCGGTCGAACAGGAACCGGTGCCGCCACATCATCAACACCCGGTTCTGCTCGTCGACCACCACAGCGATCGCCGCCCGATCCAGATGCACCGCATGATGCTCGAACCGCTCCCCGTCCGGGATCGCCACGTCGACAAGCCCCAACCGGATCCACCGGTTGTCATAGATGAGCCGTTCCCCGTGCACGATCCACCGCGACCGCTCTTCGTTGGTAGCCACACAGCGAAGTTACCGGCCAAGACCCCTGTCGTACACGGGTAGAAGCGGACAGAGATCGTCCACGTTGCTCCGTGAAGCTGGATGCTTCGTATGGACAAGATCCGACGAGGGTGCCTCTATTGGGAGGCATGACGGAGATCGTGTGTGCGTCCTGCAGTTCGGATGATTTGGTGCCCGGCAACAAAGGGGCTGGGTCTTGTCTCTCGTGTGGCTTGGACACCAGGGGCGAGGAGTTCGTTCACCCTGAAGCACCACAAGGAAGCAGGCCCGCTCCATGGACCTGGCAGAAGAAACAGAAAAAGCGGTAGAAGCCCGACAGTCGTTCCAAAAGGGCTTTGTCGACACGAACCTCTTTGGTGCTGACCAGGGATCACCGGCTGCGTTGCTGGCGCTGATGGTGCGCTCGTTTATCAGCAACCGACTGCATGCGTTGAGAAGCTGCCTTCAGATCTGGGTCGCCACTACGGTCGGCGGCTGACTGAAGCCGTGAAGCCGACGCCTTGTCACTAAGGTGGGGTTGTTTGGCCATGTCTTCATATAGGCAACCCTGTCGACCCGTGTCTATGTGCAGTCGAGTCAGGACCCTGTTGCCGGCGCTGGTGAGTCAGGTGCTCGACCGCGCGTCGTCGAGTTGCCGAATTGTTCTTGTGAGGTATCAAGGCGTCGGCGCGGCGCGCCGCCGCACGGCCCTCCCACCGCCCGCCGTCCGGGCGTGCGGCGTGGGCGCCGGTCCCGAACGGCGGCGGGAATCGGCCCGCCCGCCGCACCGGCTGCGCGCCGTACTCGACCATCGCCCGCCACAGTGGGGCCGCACCGCCGCCTAGGGCGAGAGCTTCGACTGGCAGGCTCAACCTCTTCGAGGCCCTTCGGGTGCTTCACATTGCGCCAGCCCGCTCGCTCTCTCATGTCTGGAATCTCGCCCAACTCCGAGCCTAGAAGCCGAGACCGCACCTGGGCCTTAGAGCCCACAATGTCTCGTCAAGTTCCGCGAGATTACGCGAACTTCCGCGAACTTCCGCTACCTTCGAACGTACGTCTTGCATGCATGCATGGATGCCATGGCATCCATGCATGCATGCAACCTCGTGGATGGAACCTGCTACCAGGTGATGAGGGGCAGGTTCCTAGTCGCTATGAAGGCTCCTACCGCTACGGCGGCGACCATCACTAGCAGACACATTCGGGCGGTACGGCCCCAGTTCGTGGCAGCGAACCGGGCCGTCCGTCCGATCTCCTCCGACGCTCCCATATCCCTCCTTTCTACGCAAAAAGCGCCACAGGAAGCCCCATTACTCTGTGTGATCTCCGACATCACAGTGGGTGGGACCCTGTAGCGCATTACTAAAGCGCGCACTTAACAATGACACTCGGCTTTCCCTCGCCTTGAGCAGGACGAGTAGCCACGCCGGAGGTGGCAGCTGGGTGTGGTGGAACATTGTTGCGTGAGCAAGCCCAACATATAGCTGAGGCTCTTGCGATGTGGCCAAAACAGAAAACTCGCCCTCAGCGGGGGCGCTCCGGCTCCGGGATGATCGCGAGCTTCTTTGCGCGGTCCATAGATGGCTGAGGTAGGGGCCTGATCATCCCGTCTGTCATCGACCCGGGACAAGCCGAGCAGACCGGGGTCATGGGGCCAAGGTCGTTCGTCCGGTCGGGCGCTCCACCTTGGCCCCATGACCCCGGCCCGCTTCCCCTTCGGGCGGGTCGACGGCAGACGGGATGATCAGGCGGGGGTATGCGCGTCCCCGCAGGGCTCACGAGTCGTGCCCGATGGGATGGGAAAAGAGAGGGACATCTCCTTGACATGCCAACCGCTTTTGAGGGGGATGGAGACATGTAAGTCAATCAAAGAGCCGGGGTACATCAAAATTCGGTGCGGTTCATTTCTGCAGTCCGGAGTGTTCCGCTGCCATACGCTACTAGGGAACTGGGCCCTCTAGAACAAAGGCAAGCATGACGCAGGCGTGCCATGCGGTTTCGGAGATCAAAGCTAGCCCGCCAGTTCCCCAGGAAGTTCCCCAACTGTTACGCGCGCAGATCAGCCTTTCGCCGACGCTTAGAGAACCTAAATTCCGAGTTAATTCCGCAACTCCGACAATAGTGACAGCGTGACCATCAGTACCGGGATCCGATCCATGTACCACCCCTTTTTCTGCTTTCACAAAAGCGCGAGTAACACGTATAGCTGCTACTGGGAATCGTCCGGCGTTGAGCTCCGAAGCCAAATCGCTTGGGCCTGTACTTATCCGTCTCAGATTCGCCCTCCAAAAGGGCCCTACAACTGTGGACGGTGGGGCGTATCCAGGTGCTTTTTCGTCGATAAGATCGTCGTACGCCCATTGCGATTCCGATGGCTGTCCTTTACTGCGCAGTGCAGATGTCAAAGCCGGGATAGTCCCCCGCCCCCCAGACGGGGGATCGCATGCCCAGTGGAGGTACTCAACACTTAGCTGTTCATGAACGCTCTTCTCATGGGCGGCCGTTGCGGCCCATGCCAAACATGTGCCACGAATTCCCTGGTCACCAATAGGAGACATGGCTGTTCTATAGTCTGCAAGCCAATGAAGTGACGGACCGGAAGCTGGACTCACGCAGCAGCAAGCCTTTCAACTCTGATCTCTTTCTGAGGGGAAGCCAACCCAGCGCGCTGTAGGCGCTTGCGCTCGGTCACAGCGATTTCGATGTAGATAGTTGCCTCTACCTGTCCAGTAGAAGCCCAGGCTGGCTTTAAATCGAGTCTCACATTGTAAGTTCCCGCTTTTCGGGCTACTAGCACGATTTCGCGCCTACCGGGTTGCGCTAGTGCATGTGAATCTTGTTCTACTGCTACAGATGTAGTGGGAAAAATATTCAGATCGGGAACCTCGCTTACATAAATCTCTCGTGCGCCGCTGGACCCAACATGCGCGTCGTAAGCAAGATCCAGACCTGCCCCTTCGGATTGTGTGGGGGACGAAGCGAAAGGCGGATTATCCGCAATCTCCAATGTTGCATCACCATCCCACGCGAACATATCCTCTTGTTCCCGCATTGCTGCGAACCTGTCCATGGTTGGCTCAGTCAGAGCCCAAGCCCGGCCAGTACTGAGGTTCTCGCTCAGTCGGAAGTGCAGCTCGTCGCCAACGCGGCAGGCAGCAGTTAAGCCGTTGCTACCTTCGTCGAACAACCAAACGTCAGCACGCGCGTCCTCCACCCAACGCATGCCCCGCAATTCCGTCTTAGCCGCTGCCGCCCCGCTTTCAATGAGAGCCCGTGCATGGTTGACACCAATTACCTTACGCTGAGAAAGTTGCCATGCTGCGGCAGCATAGCTGACACCTATATCTCGACTAAACAGATAAAGTTGAGCGGCATTGATGGTCGCAGGTTTCGCCGTACCAAAAAGTTTCCTCAACGTGCCATTTACAAGCGGTAGCGGCATCAAAAGAGAAGCCGCAAAAACCTGCGCCTCTAGCTCTGGGATTGGAATATTCGAATACTTCCCCAAAAGGTCTTCGTTGTCAGCATGGCTCTGGTGTCCAAGTACGTGGTGACCGATCTCATGAGCGCATGTGTAGCGTTGGAGGTTCTCGGGATGAAGGCTGTTCACTACGGCACCCGCTACAGCCCCTTGTCTGAGATAGAAGCCCGCTGCACTATCAAGAGGTTGAGCGCTAAGCCACAAACCTAGACGTTGCGCAAGCATGAATACATCTACGGGTTGATTCAGAGGAACATTGTGCTGTTGGATTAGACGTGTTGCCTCCATGCTGGCATTTGAGATTGCTCGCTGAGCCTCTGTCGGCACTCTTCCTCCTGTTCGAGATGGAACACGAGCGTCCTAAGCAAACTACCCCTCTGTCTCTATCGCTGGTGGTGCTCCTGCGTTACGCAGGAACTCTGCGAACCTCAGAACTTGTTCGCGATCGTGTTCTGACAGGCTCTTTGCGGCGCGAAATAGAGCCTGTGAAGTGGGATCCTCTACCAACTCGGCTCCCAGCAACCTGTCGACGCTGGTTCCGAACAGTTGAGCCAAACGCTTGAGCTCCTGGCCGCTGACCTTACGTCTTCCAGTCTCCATTGCGCTTACGGCCGCCCGGGAGACGCCAAGGACACTTGCTACCTGCTCCTGACTCAGATTAAGATATTCGCGCTCTTTTCGAATACGGTCAGCGAGTTGCATTCCCTCCTGATCAACGCGAATATCCCGAGTGCGATCCGCACCATCCATTGGTGCGCCTCCTATCTCTATAGCTCCTGTTGATGATGTTGTTCTTGCGGCCGGACTATTGCCAATGCCACAGCTACTGCAACATCCTCTTCATGAGCGAGAGAGATCGACCAAGTCCAGTCTTCGGCCCGGTTAGGCCAGCTGTGGTTACCGGCTGCTTTAACGTATGGCATGCCATCTGATTGCCGGCAGATTTCGATCTGGCTCGGCCGCAAACCGCGGAAACCACTCCCTATAGCCTTAGCTACAGCCTCTTTCGCTGCCCATCGGGTAGCAAGGCGCTCGACCCGACCATTGCAATAGTCAAGTTCACTCGCGGTGTATATAGTGTTCAGGAAGGCATCAGCAATTGATGTCGCAAGCTGGCGTTGAAGAGCCGTAATATTGCATGCATCGACTCCTATGCGGACCAGAGGAGCTTGCGTAGCGCCTGCAACTGATTGCAGTAGCCGAGTAGCAGCGTGTGCTGTTAGTTCGCCTTCCTGATGACAGTATCCTTTGCATTCTTCGCTATCTGCGTCCAAGGAAGGGGGAGAAGTTCTTGATTTCATACTTTTGCTCCTGCCCCCGACATGGGAAGCTCAAGATCACGCCAAGAGGCGCCTAGAGGTCTATTCGTGGTTTCGATAGACCGAATTTCTCCTTCTGCAGCTTGCGCTGCCATGAGTAAGTTTCCGCGATTAGCTCCGGCCTCTTTTTCTATTTCTGCGTGCGTTCCCACAACAAGCATGGTGCCGACCTGATTGCCGCTTTCAATGGCAAGAAAGTTCAGGAGGCGAGCAAGCCCCAAGAAGTTTCCATAAGCCCGTGCTACATAGCTGTGGCGGCGATACTGCGCAGCCAGGTGCAACTGGCCGTCTAGTGCGGTTATGCTGATATGTGCGAGACACGGCCCGCCACGCCGGCGCCTATCACTAGGGCTGATGAGGTGAAAATCGGCACTTGCTGGGGTGGTAATATCCGCAATTTCGCCTGGGTATGTGATCGGCGCCTCATATAGATCTGACCATTTGCGGTCCTCGCCCAGAACCTCCAGCATCTTTTCAAGCTGGTTGACACGGCTGCCATCTGGTCGCTCGTAGTCCAAGAGCCGCCCGATGTAAGTTCCCCAGCCGCTGCGCATCCCTCTACGGTTGCGATCTGCTGCGATTGCATGTTTGAAGAAACGGTCAGCGCTGTCTGACAAATCTGCTGTATAGAGGGATATTGGGAAGATCGTATTTGCAACTGTGTGTACGCTTTGCCAGTTACCGCGACGCGTCGGGTTGTCCCGGAGACGAGCGAGGTCTCCTTCTAAAGATGCTCTTACCCCGACATCTTCCATCAGCGGCTCTGAGATGTTTACGGCAAGATTTACGATTTGCCGTCCTGGAGCGCTCATGAGCGCTTCGTAAGCTCGCAGCCACGCTGCCCCGATGTTGCCAGCATCAATATATTTGCTCATCTGCTACCCCTGTCAGTCAGTGACGCCGAGAGCGTCAGCGATAGCTGTAATCAATGCCCCAATCGTGGCGAACTGGTCTCGGCCGAGATCGCTAGGCGTGGGCAGCTTAGTCCCCAGCTGTAGCACTTGCTCGACGTACACGATGACCCACTCTGCAGTCTTACTGTCTAGCTCAAAATGATCATCTCCGCCGTTAGCCGCTATCGCTGCCTCTACGTCCTCAGGGCTATCACCGCTCGCGACGGCTCGGCCGGCAATGATCGCCTCGCGGATGACCATGCGGTCGGTCACGGCCCCCCCTACTGCTTGACTATCCGTCAGCATAAGTGGACACTGCTTGAAAATCAATCAAGGGAGGTTGGGTGGACTTCGAGACGTATCAGGCGGAGGCTTGGCGCTACGACCAGCACCCTGACGAGCCGGAGCGAGCGCTGACGGTGGCTCTACTTGGTCTCGGTGGTGAAGTGGGCTCTCTCCAGACGAACCAGAAGAAGATCGTTCGCGATGGGGCCATCTACATCGACAGTCGCAGTCTCATGATTGAAGACCTCGGCGATGTCCTGTGGTACATCGCTGATACGGCCTCATGGCTGGGCGTGAGCTTGGATGAGATAGCGAAGGCGAACCTAGAGAAGATCAGAGCAAGATGGGCCAGCCACAGTCGGCCGATGCCGTATGGCACGGCCCCCGTTCCTCTGCTCCCCGAGCCAGGGAGGCATGGAGGGCTTGGCCCAGCCCACTTGTTTGACGGGGCACACCCAAATCGGGATGAGCGATTGCCTCGGCGGCTGGAAGTCCATTTAGCGACGGTCCCCATCACGGTTACACCGGATGTCTCCCCGCGGGTTTTACCTGTCTGGGGGGAAAGGCCGTGCGGAAACATCCTCGGCGATAATTCCTATGATGATGATGGCTACCGGTACCACGACGCGTTTCACTTGGCTTATCTAGCAATTCTGGGATGGAGTCCGGTTTTTCGTGCTCTTCTTGGTCGTAAACGAAAGGCAACTCCGCTTATAGATGATGTCGAGGATGGAGGGAGATCGATTGCTATAGAAGAAGGGCTAAGTGCGTTCATATTCGAAGCTGCCTCAAGGGCTGGCTACTTCGAGGGCGCTGAATGTGTAGATGGCGATATCCTTCGACTATGTCGAAGAATGACCGCCAATCTAGAAGTCCGAAAATGCGCAGATTTGGAATGGGAGCGCACCATTCTAGAAGGGTTTTCAGTCTGGCGTTTGGTTCGAAGCTATGGCCATGCTGCTATTTGTTGCGATCTAGATGCTCGCACTATATCCGCACGTCCTCTTACCAAATCCGAACGCGCTCACCACGCGGAGATTTGCCGCAAAACTGCTAAAGCTGAATCAGCACAGTGAATACGCCGACTCGGCAATCGTATGGGGCTAAATGGGAAAGATTGGAAGAGAGGTAAAGCCGAAGCTCTCGGCGGCTCTGCTCTGCGATGATGTTACTGCTCCGCCGGCTGGTTGGGGCATCTCACCTGCGTTGATTCCCCATTTCGGAGGGAACCATGCGGTTAGCGCCTCTGCGTCGCGTTTGTATACCTGCTTAATTCTTGTTCGTCCCGAAATTCCAGAGATTTCTGGGTGAGCAACGCGAGCATACTTGTCCACCTCGCAAAATAGGTTTTGGCAGTCAATTAACTGAAGAGGGCGCCCTCTTAGTCCTCCGAAATTCAGCCCTAGCCTGGCAAACTGATCCTTTTGGGACTCTGCCATGTAGTGGATGATCTCCTGCTCGATACCATTAGCGGCAGGCCCGAAGCATTTTCGGATTCCATCTCGTGCTCCTGGTCCTGGTACGACGAATTCCATTTCACTGAAGTTTAGGGCCGAAGAATAGTTCAGATCTATCAGATATTGATAGGCTAGAAAGTCCCCGATGGCAGGATAGGATCTCAGCGCTTCGAAGGCTTCTCGCATACTGTCGGAATCTGCCACCTTCTCTGGCGCACCAGTATGCATCATCATTTCTAACAGCCGAAGGTGATTCGTATGCTTACGTGCATCGCCTAGCTGTGGGGGAGGTACGACATAGGCAGGTGAATATAGTTTTTGTCCCGACTCGAAAGCATCTGTCAATATGCGATTATATATAGTAAAGTCGTAATCTTTCCAGCTAATTTCTCCCACTTTCTTTTCTAGAAGCCGCCAAGTCGAGACTCGATTGAAGAACTTGAAGATGAGGGTTCGAAAAAATATCTCAGACCAGTCTTGATTGCCGAGGTAGCTGACCTGGGAGATAAGAAACTGGCTAACACGGTCCGCTGCCCTATAGCAATTAGTGAATCGATGTTTCTGTAAAATGGCATCCCCGGTCCACGGAGGAGCCTGCCTGCTCAGTCTGGCCTCGTATACTTTTTGGCGTTCGCTGGCAAATCGCCAGTAAGTGTCGAAGACTGGCGTGGGGCGGAGTTTGCGGCCCGCAATCACAATGAATGGCATTGGCGCAACGGAATGGGTTTTGGTGGCTTGAGTGTTGGCCAGCGAGAGTGCCTGCTGGCGGATGATTTGGTTCTTCTCGGAGTCGGCCATGTGTCTATCTTATATTATTGCCTGTGGGAGTGGAAGATTATTGAGATACTTTTTGTGCGCCAGATGGGTCGATACATGCCAAGCTGAATGCGCTGGTGACACTAGTCGCGAACTAGTGCGAGAATGAGGGAATGCGCCGGACTGGGAGCCGTCATGCGCTTTAGGTGTCGACGAATTGGGAAACTTGTACTATGGATCCTCAGATGCAGGCTGAGCTCTTTTGTGTCCAGGTAGCGATTTGTGTGCGCTATGACGACAGGCATTAATGCACAAAATGTTTTTAGGAAGTTAGCTGTCCTAAAGCTTCTCGCGTTAGTGAAGACATGTGAAAGGCTTACCAACGGATAGCTGTGCTGGCGAGTTGATCTCATAGAGGTAAATCTTGAACCTGCAGACTTAACGGTGACGGAGCTTCAAGACATGAATGTTGGATGGCCCGAAGCCTCCAACGCGTATCGCTACTACCAGCGCCTCCTGGAGGGGAACTGGATGAGCAAAGCCCTCTGCTGGACGATCGTTGTTTCCCGCGACTGGAGATCGATGACACTTACCGAGACCGCTGGCATCATGCGAACGCGATGGTAAGGGCATGGAGGGTACTGATGGCGCCGAGGACAGCGTGGATCGCATCAACGAGTGGTTGGGCGCGTGGCAGCTCAACCAGTCCTATGCGCAGGATCGCGATCGGGGTGAGGCTCGGCGAATCTGGGCACGAGTTGCTTTCGCCGCCCTCGATGGTGCCGAGCAGGCCGGTTGTCCCACAAAGAACGCGGATGCAGGCCGCTTTCATCTTCGGGCGTTGCTGATCACTGATCTTGGTCCCGGTGATGATCCGCTGTGGGATCCGGATCGGCTTGCCTTGGATGTTCTGGAGGCCCTGCCGTTGAGCTTGGAGCAGGCAGCCGACTGGGCGGAGGACTGGCGGGCGCGTCCTCGCGGTGAGATCTTGGCGTTGCGTATCTGCAAGAACCTCCTCGCCGCCATGGAGCTGATCACTGATCGGCTGGAGGAGGGGCCGATGAAGACGCAGATCGATCGCTGGATGGATCTCCGGCCGCGTCTGCCGTGACGTGCAATATGCGTGCAATGATCATGGTGACAGAAGAGCCATGAACGTGCTGCGTACCAGGTCAGCGGCCATGTCACTCGAAGAACGGTCACGTCCTGTAAAACCGTCGGCTCAGCCTACGCAGGTTCAAGTCCTGCACCTGCCACACCAGCAGAAACAGCCCTCTCACCAGCGAAAACGCGGTGCGGGGGCTGTTCTCGTATGTCCGGCTGTCCATGGTCGTCAACGGGCATCTACGGGGCGCTGTGCCGAATACGTGCCCAAGTTTTCAGGGCTTGGTGGCGTCCCAGATCCGGCGCATTGCCTCGCCCTGGGCCACCCCGAACTCGAAGAACCTCAGCTTGTCGTCTTCGGGCGAAGGACCTACGAGGCCATGGCGGCCATCACCTCCGCTGGAACGGACCCCATGTCCCAGCAGTTGACCGCGTTGCCGAAGCTCGTGGTGACATCGACACTGTCAGAGCCGCTGCAGTGGGCCAACACCCGCCTCGTGTCCGGCGATGCGATTGATGTGCTGCCGGCAATCAAGAACGACAGCCAGATACCGCTGCGAACCATGGGCAGCGTCTCGCTGGTCCGTAACCTAGTGATCGCCGGCCTTGTTGACAGGCTGCGTCTGAT
Source organism: Streptosporangium sp. H16 (assembly GCF_051918855.1). Lineage (NCBI taxonomy): Bacteria > Bacillati > Actinomycetota > Actinomycetes > Streptosporangiales > Streptosporangiaceae > Streptosporangium > Streptosporangium sp. H16. The sequence continues at coordinate 129,950 of NZ_JBPXMD010000021.1, read as the reverse complement.
GGTATTTCCGCTGACCTGCGGCGATGCTGGACGCGATCCCATCTTTGGGTAGGGAGAGCTGCAGCGCCACGAACTCCGGCAGACCCAGATTCTCGATGCGCGCGTAGTCCTGCTCGAATACCGGACAATCAGTTAGGCGAACCGCGCCGGGGTGCGTCAGCCTTCTCTGCACCATGCGGATCGATGTTGATGGAATCGTCCTTGGAGCACCGCTGCCGGTCGATGGCGGCCTTGTCGCCTCGTGTGCTTCAGCCCGGACGGTCCGCTACGACAGTCAGGTCATCGTGGTGGGACCGTACTCACCGGGCTGTAGCCCGAAGGTCCATCCGATCGCGTCCCGGGGGACGGTCTGGTCCGGTGGCACACGCAGTATGTAGCGCTTGAAGGAGCCGTCGGGTTCCGGCGTCGCGTTCACCACATCGACCACGACGATGCCGATCAGGGAGTACGGGTCGAGGATCCACCACAGTGTGCCGTAGTCATCCGTGGCGATCTTCCGAGCAGTGCCGTTGTCCAGCAGCCACTCGTAACCCATCCGTTCCAGGATGGCGCGGCGGACCTCGGCGTTGCGCTCCCTGAGCCAGTCGGTGATGGTGAGTTCCCCATCGATCAGTGCCTTGGACACGCCGACGCCGCGCCAGGCGTGGATGCTCCAGCCGTCCCGCCAGACCAGCGCCGGCCCGGTGGCGTTGTGCGGCCGGGGCTGGTGGGGTCGTGGCAGGTCGAACTCGAACCGGGTCGGCCGGTCGCTGACCACGCACAGTTGCGGGTAGGGCGTCCAGAAGCCGCAGGACCGAGTGGCGGTGACACACAAGTCCAGCATCATGTCGATCTCGCGCGGGTACCGGACCAGGCCCATCCGGCGGTACAGGTCATAACGGCTGATCCAGCTCGCGGCGGGCGTCGCCGCGGGACCGAGTGGGCTGATCCGACGACTGGACCACATAGCTTGAGCGCGGCCTGCTTCTTGTAGTGCGCGGTAAGCCTGGCCCGAGGTCAGGTGCCGCCACTGCTCGGGTGGGGGCGGTGTGAACGACTCGTCGAGCACCAGGCGAACGGCGTGCCGGACCTGGGAGTGGTACGCCTTCCGCAGTGCTTCCTCGATGTGCAGCGGTCCCGTGCGGTGTCCGTCGGGGAACGGCGACGTGCCGGGCAGGCTCAGTAGCCAAACGTAGAACGGCAGACGCACCCGCCCGCCGGCCCACGTGTCAGGCCACGTGTCGGAATACAGATGTTGGCCCGGTGGATCGTCGAGCCGTAGCTCGTCGCCGAGAGCGTGCCTCACCGATGCGAGCACGGATTCCAGGAAACCGGGCGCGATCTCGTCCCAGGGCGCCTTGGACAGGATCTCCCGAAGGCTGTGCCGCCCGCGGTCCGGCCCGGCCGGCCGGGCGCCGAGAATCCAGGCCGCCACCTCGCCGCCGAGCGGTGAGTCGACCCAGACGAAGCCTGGTGCCGGCCACCCGTGCAGGCGGTACAACTCGCGGATCGCCCGCTCCGCGGCCGGCCGGTCGGCGGGCTCGGTGGAGACCGAACAGGAGGCCCACTCCTCGACGATCGCCTCGGCCAGGTGCAGCTGCTGCGGGCTGGGCGCACGCCGCCGCCGCCGTGGGAACATCTCAGTCGATCACGAACAAGACCTGGGCCGCGACGGCGTCCCCCGGCTGCGGCTCGTATGACCGTTGCCGGATCACCTGATAGTTGCCGGCCGGCAAGGCGATCGGGTCGTGCTCCTCATGCACCAGGTGAGCCGGACCACCGACGACTCGAAGGAACCGCCGCTCGATCTCTTCCCCGGGCACGGCCAGCAGGTTGGCGTGCGGCTCGGAGATGGCGTGCCGATGTCCGGTGGCCTCACCGTGTGCCAGCACCAGCACACCATCCTCGCGAGCCACCGGCGACACCTGTGCCGGGATCGCGTCCACCGCCACGAGCAGGACATCACCTTGCCGGTACTGCGCACCGCTCATCCTCAACCCCCGCTCATGCCGCGAGACCACCATGCTAATTCAGCCATCCGCTGTCCGGCAGTCGACGTACCCCGGCTTTTTTCGTGCCGCATTGGGACACCGCGTGATCGGGCGAGCGGAGGTGCGGTCCCGGAGATGCGTACTGGCATCTGGTGCGATCATGAATTCTTCGGCGCCCACGCCGGAGGGAGAGGTACGTGGCGTCACGGCTACGGATCCGCCAGGCAACCCCGGGGAGAGATGCCGCCCTGCTCGCTGAGATGAACCATCACGTGCATGGCATCCACGTAGAGAATCGGCTGGAACTCTATACGACCCCCTCGCTCGAAGACCTGACAGAGATGTTCGGAAACCTGCTCGACCAGAAGACGGCGCGAATCTTCATCGCCGAGTGAAGTGAGCTACGTCGGTGCTCACGGCAGGCGGCCCGAGACGCCGGTCTCCAGGCCGCATGCCCGGCCGCCGCACGGCCCGCCCGCTGTCCGGGCTCCGATGACGTCACAGGCGTCGGCCGATCGTCAGGACGGCCGACCAGTGGCGGGTGAGGTGTCCGTCTGGACGTACGGCGAGGCGGCGGCGTATCTCTTGGCAGAGGTGCCGGCGCTTGGCGGGCTCCATGGCGATGTGGCCGGAGAACGTGTCGAGCAGGGCGATGTACTCGTCTGCCGTGTAACGCACGGCCCATACGTACCGCCGTGTCCCGACAACCGCGAAGTGTTCGGAGGCGGTGAACTCGGCGGCCATGGGGTCGGGCCGGTCCTCGGGTGGTGGCCACGGGCCGTCATGGCCTTCGTCCATCTCCTCGTAGACCTGCTGGATCTCGGTGAAGAACGGGTCGAAGCCCGCCGGCAACGCGTGGTCGGCGTTCCATACGGCCAGGTGGCCGCCCTGGGCGAGGAGGGTGGCCGCCTTCGCGTACTTGACCTCCGGGTCCACCCACTTCCAGGCCGTGGCCGCGTAGACGAGATCGAAGAGGATTCCCGCGGGCGGCTCCCAGTCTTCGAACGATGAGGTGATCACCGAGACGTCGGCGAATCCGGCGAGATGGTTTCGTGCCTCCGCCGCCAGGGCGCCGCCCAGTTCGATCGCGGTGATCTGAAAGCCCATCCGGGCCAGGGGCCGAGTGGCCTTACCCGGGCCGCATCCGACTTCGAGCAGGTGCGCGGGTGATGTGATCCCAGTGATCGCGAGTAGGTCAGAATACAGATCAACCGGATAATCGGGGCGCGCCTTCTGGTACAGGGAGGCCGCGGTGTCGAAGGTGGATCGCAGGCGTTCGCGGGACATACTCCTATCCTGGCAGTGCTTCCTCTCGGAAGTTGATCTACTACGTGCCTCCCGCATGCATTCCCGGCCGGGATGATCTATGTGTGAGAGCGCATCGAAAGGAGTCCTGGGTGCGTGCGACAAAGGATGACGATATTTCACGCTTCAGTCATCGCTGGTCGTGATTCTCATGCAACCGGCCGGGCGTCACGGGTCGCCGCTCAGGAGGATCCGGAGCCGTTCGGTCGGATCATGCGTGCCGTTGGTGTGGGAGGAGCGGTAGGGCCCGCACGCTGAGGTCAGAGGCCCGGTGTGGCCTTGAGCATCGGCTCGCCGCGAATCCGCGGGCGTTGCCCTGGTGGCCATGGTCGCTCAAGACGGGCATGCTGATCAGGTGATGGACGCTGTCGTACCGTGCACTGTTCGGACTGCCCGTCCAGAGGACCTGTTGGCGGTCCTGCGGGTCTATGCCGCCGAGCGGGAGCCCGAGGATGGCTCTCCCCACATAGCTTCGGATCTTGAACAGCGGACCTGGGCACGGATGCTGCGATCCGACGATCTCACCGTCTACCTCGCTGAGGTCGACGATCAGGTGGTCGGGACGGCGACGTTGATGACGATGCCGAACCTGACCTACGGCTGTGCCCCTACCGCGTTCGTCGAAGCGCTCGTAGTCGCTGTCGGTCATCGCCGCGCGGGCGTGGCCACCGCGATCATGCGCCGACTCCTCGATGACGCTCGATCCGCGGGGTGCAACAAGGTCCAGCTCCTGTCCCACAAGCGCCATGCCGTCGATGGCGCCCACCGCCTCTACACCTCGCTGGGCTTCGAGCCGGAAGCGGAAGGGTTCCGGCTCTATCTCCAGGAGGTTCCCGCCGCCGTTAGGGCCGCCAGGGCGGCACAGGGCTGAGAACAAGTTTCCTGAAACGCAGAAGGACCCCTCAGGTTCCCCCCGCAGGACGAACACCTCGTCTGAGCCGACCTTGTGTCGGCTGGGAAGGAAGAGACCCGTGCCTGTATCTCACTCGCCTGAGTTTCGTGAGCGCGCTGTCGCGCTGGCCCGACTCGGACACCGCCGCTGTCCGAGCTACGGGGGGAGCTCAGAAATGCTCAGTCCACCAGGCCGGCGCGGTAGGCGGCGATGGCCACCTGTACCCGGTTGGTGACGGCGAGCTTGTCGAACAGATGGGATACGTGGCTTTTGACGGTTGCCTCGCTCATGTGCAGGCTGGCCGCGATCTCGGTGTTGGAGCGGCCGAGCCCCACCTCGGTGAGCACCTCCCGCTCGCGGCCGGTGAGGGTTTCCAGCCGGGCGAGCGCGTCACGGCGACGCCGGATGGGCACGTCGGTGGTGACCCGGTGGATCAGCCGCCGGGTCACCTGCGGGGACAGCATCGCGTCACCGCTGTGTGCGAGGCGTACGGCACGGATCAGATCGTGCGGCGAGGTGTCCTTGAGGAGGAATCCGCAGGCCCCGGCCTCCAGGGCGGTGAAGACGTGCTCGTCGCTGTCGAACGTGGTGAGGATCACGACCGCGGGCGCACGGGCGAGCCGGCGGATGGCCTCGGTGGCGGCGAGGCCGTCGGTCCGCGGCATCCTGATGTCCATCAGGACGACGTCCGGCCCCAGGCGGTGCACGGCGTCGACCGCCTCGTCCCCGTCCGCGGCCTCCCCCGCGACCTCCACGTCGGGCGCGGATTCGAGGATGAACCGCAGCCCGGCGCGGATCAGCGATTCGTCATCCACCAGCAGCGTCCTGATCATGTGTGTCCCTCGCGGACGCGTCCCACGGCAACCGGCCCTCGAGACGCCAGCCTCCCGCATCGCCGGGCGCGCTGCGTACCGTTCCGCCGATCAGCCGGAAACGTTCTGCCAGGCCGACGAGACCGGCCCGGGCGCCGGAAGGGCGCGCGGCGGGCCGGAGCGATCGCTCGTTGGTGACCGTGATCGTGACGCCGTCATCCGGGCTCCCGGTCACGAAGACGGTGACGGGTGCTCCGGCGGCGTGCTTGTGCGCGTTGGTCAGCCCTTCCTGTACGAGCCGATAGGCGGCCCGGGCGGTCGCCACCGGCAATGTGCCGAGGTCGCCGTGCAGCGTGACGGCGTTGCCGGCCGCCGTCCAGGACTCCACCAATCGCCGCAGGTCGGGAAACCCGTCGTCATGTCCGGCCCGCAATACGCCCACGATCTTCCGCAGCTCTTCGAGGGCCTCCTGCGCGGTGACCCGGATCAGCGCCGCCTCCCGCTCGATCCGTGCCGATTCCGCGCCGGAGTTGACCTCCAGCCCGCCGGCGTGCAGCGAGATGAGGGTGACCTTGTGCGCGAGCACGTCGTGCATCTCCCGTGCGATTCGGCCGCGTTCGGCGGCCTTCGCCTGTTCGTCGCGCAGGTGCTGTTCGGTCTCGGCGCGCTCCGCGCGTTCCCGCAGTGATCTGGTGAGCTCGCGGCGGGTGGCGGTGTACCCGCCGGCCACCAGCACGGCGGCGGTGGCGGCCATCGCGGAGAGCAGCGCGTCCGTGCTGAACCTGCCGTTGCCGACCCACTGCTGTGCCAGGAATCCCGCCACGCCGATCGCCGCCAGCGCCGCGAACCGCGGGCCCAGCCGCGCCCCCGCACCGGAGAACAGGCCGATCAGCAGCGGCCCGGGGTTGCCCGACAGCGCGTACGCACCCGCCCCGATGGCGGTGACCGCGGTCGGCCACCGATCGCGGAACCACACGGCACCCGTGGCGACCAGCCCGGCGGCCGCGATGACCACGCGCGGCAGCGGCGCCCACGGCACCCTGACCGCCAGAATGGCCAGGACCAGGCAGAACGCCACGGAGGCCGCGCTGATCGCGTGCGGGCCGAGTGTGACGACCCGCCGCAGCGCGTTCCGGTACGTCACCATCGGCCCAGCGTAGCCAGGGCGGCGGCGCGTCACCTCCTACGAACGTCGATGCCGTCCGTCCGAAAATTTCCGACTTTAGTGTGATGCGACCATGGCCGTGATGGCGATGCGGCCGCGCCCTCACCGGCGGCACCGTTGATGACCCCCGACAACGTCAGGAGTCACGCCGTGTGGCCAGTCGCCCTTCCACGCCTGCTGCTCATCGCCGCGCTGTCGCTGGTGGCCGTCTGGCCGCCTGCCGCGGCGGCGGCCTCGGCGCGCGTTCCGGACACCCGTCAACTGGCGGACTTCTTCGACGCCGCCATGCCGAGAGGACTGGAGGCCAACCACGTGCCGGGCGCGGTGGTCTCAGTGGTGGGCGCCGGGAAAACCCTCTTCAGCAAGGGGTACGGCCTGGCCGACCGCGAGAACGGGACGCCGTTCGACTCCGGCACCTCGTTGGTGCGGATCGCCTCGATCACCAAACTGTTCACCTGGACCGCGGTGCTGCAACAGGTGCAGCGGGGCAGGCTCGACCTGCACGCGGACGTGAACCGCTACCTCACCACATTCCGCGTCCCCGCGACGTACCCCCAGCCGATCACGCTGGCGCAGCTGATGAACCACACCGCCGGGTTCGAGGACCGCACCATCGGCGTGGGCGCGCGGCGCAAGGCCGACGTGCCGCCTCTGGGCACGTATCTCGCCGAGCACATGCCGGCGCGGATACGCCCGCCCGGAGAGGTGTCGGCCTATTCGAACTATGGCGCGGCGCTGGCCGGATACATCGTGTCGCAGGTGAGCGGGCAGCCCTACGACCGGTACGTACAGGACCACATCCTGGACCCGCTCGGCATGCGGCACAGCACGGCCTCCGAGCCGGTCCCTGCCCGCCTGGCCGCGGGCCAGGCACGTAGCTATGACTACGAAGACGGGATGTACCAGCGCAAGCCCTTCGTCTTCGACAACCTCCCGCCCGACGGATCGATCAGCGCCACCGCGAACGACATGGCCCGCTTCATGATCGCCCATCTGGAGAACGGGCCCATCCTCGACGAGCCCACCGCCCGTCTCATGCACCAGCGGTCCTTCGCCGCCGACCCCCGCATCGACGGGTACGCCCACGGGTTCAAGGAGCAGACCGTCAACGGGCATCGCGTGATCATGCACGACGGCAGCTGGGAAGGCTTCCAGAGCGCGCTACTGCTGGTGCCCGACGCCGATATCGGCCTGTTCGTCTCCACCAACGGCATGGGCGGCATCGATACCGTCACCGAGCTCATACCCGCCTTCTTCAACCGTTTCCTCCCCGGCGACCGCGCCGCGCCCTCCGCCCCTCCCGGCAAGGCGGCCACGCCCGTGGCGGGCTTCTACAAGCCGGCCCGCACCGTCGAGTCGACCATCGAGAAGGTGCTCACCCTCACCGGCTCCTCCCGGCTGCGGGTCGAGGACGGCGGGAAACTCGCCTTCAAGGGCATGACGTGGAGTCCGCTGGCGCCAGGGCTCTATCAGCAGGACGGCGGTTCCCAGCGGCTGGCGTTCGTCACGAACGGCGCCGGCGTCACGTACGCGGCCACCGACGGGCCCGCCTACGAACTCATCCCCTGGTGGGACACCCCTCCGGCCAACCTCGTCGTCGTCCTGGTGTTCGCCGTCACCGCCCTGACGGCCGTACTCGGCCTGCCGTCGGCCGCCGCGCTCCGGCGACTGCGGAGACGTCCCGTTCAAACGCCTCGCGCCTGGCGTGCCGGCCGCCTCCTCGCCGGCCTGGCCGGCGCCGTCGGGCTGGTGTTCGTCGTCATGTTCGCGCTGATGCTGACCGGCGACACGAGCATCCTGTACGGCGTGCCGGCGACCCTCCGGGTCCTGCTGCTTCTTCCCCCGCTGTTCCTCGCCCTCACCGTCGCCGCGATCGCGACCACCGTGATCGGCTGGAGACACCGGCCCATCGGCATCCTGGCCCGCGGTCACCAGGTGACCCTGCTGGCCGGAATGCTGGCCCTCGTCTGGTTCTGCCTGCACTGGAACCTGCTCGGCTGGCAGTTCGGCTGATTGTCGCCCGCTGACAGACGATCCACCGCCATGATCTTCACCCCGCCACCACGACGTTCACACCCAGCCGCCACCACACCAGCCCGTTCTAATCGAAGCGCTGCTGACCGAGACCGAGATCGAGGCGGTACGACTACCCTGAGCGTCTTGCCGACGAGCCGCCCATCCCCGTCGAAGGCCGCTTCCAGGGCGTTGGAAGCGGCCTTTGGCATTACCGGATGTCCGCCGGCCGACCGTCGAGACCCGTCGGGCCTTGTACCCCGACGTACGGGGAGTCAGCGGCGCGAGTAGGTGAGGCGCCGCAGTGCGGCCTCGGCCGGTCCTCTTCGCCCACCGGGCGCCAGCAGCGCGGCGAGCACCACGGTGGCCAGCCAGGTCACCACGGCGATGCCGGACGCCGCGGCGTCGCCTACACGCGTGCCGAGCCCTCCGACGTACGGTGCGAACACCGCTACGAAGATCACCGACTGGAGGAGGTAGCAGGTCAGCGACCATTGACCGCACGCGGCCAGAGCCCTGACGACCGGGCCGGAACGGCCGCGCCGCATCCGGCCGGCGGCGAGTCCGATGATGGCCGCGTACGCGAGCCCGCCGGCGATGCCGGTCACGCTGTGCAGTGCGTACGCCGACACGGCCACCATGTCGGATGGCGTCCAGACGCGGGTGTCGATCAGCATCAGCGGCACTGCGCCGACGACGGCCGGTCCGGTGCCCAGGACGGCGACCCGGGAGAGCAGGTCCCGGTGCGAGATGGGGTCTTCCAGCAGGCGGCGCCTCGCCGCCCAGATCCCGAACAGGAAGGCCGGCACCACGCTGGCGGCGAAGTATGTGGGCGTCATCGCGGACCATCCGATGAGCCGCATCACGGTCGCCTCGATCGGGTCCGCCATGGCGGCGGGCGTGTCGCCCTTGGGCGCGGAGATGGTGAGCAGCCCGAAACCGAACAGGATCACGACGTGCAGCACCAGCCCTACGATGGCGGCCCGTAGCACGACCCTGTCCTCGCGCCGGATGAACCCGACGAGCACGAGCCCGACCAGCCCGTACGCCCCGAGGATGTCACCGAAGAACAGCAGCAGCGCGTGGCAGAACCCGAACGCCAGCAGCCACAGGCTCCGCCGGCGCAGCACCGTGCGCACTTGTGGCCAGCTCCTGCCGGTGGCGAGCTGCCGGTTGGCGAGCTGCACCAGGCCGTAGCCGAACAGGGCGGCGAACATGGGCAGCGCACGTCCGTCCACCAGCAGGATCTGCGTCCCGGCGACCAGTTGGTCCAGGGGGCCGCCGTCGAGCGCGTAGCCGCGGAAGCCCGCCTCGTGGCCTGACAGGTACATGTGCGCGTGCGCCAACGCGATGAGCAGCAGCATCAGCCCACGCGCGAGATCGGGCGCGAGCGCGCGCTGGGTGATCGGAGTGGCCCCGTGAACGGGAGCCGGTGGGGCGATGGACATGGTTGTCCCCTTGAAATTAGATACAGAGATGTAGCTAATGTTTGAGAGTAAGATACGCCCGTGCAGCTAAGCAAGGGGGAGCGATGGGCGATCACAACGCCCGGACGCGCCGGCGCGGAGAAGAACTGCTGAAGGCCATCCAGGACGCCGTGTTGGAAGAGGTGGTGGAGGTCGGTGCGGGGCGGCTGACCATGGACGGCATCGCCCGGCGCGCGGCCACGCCCCGCACGACCCTGTATCGCCGCTGGTCGGACCCGCTGGAGGTGCTCCTCGACGCGCTCTACCACCAGCACCCGGTCGAGGAGCCGACGGCGGGGGCCGACGACCTGCGCGGTGACCTCATCCGCGCCCTGCGCCTCATGGTGGACTGGGCCCTCAGCCCGGCGGGCCGCGCTGTCGCGGCCATCCTCACCGACCCGAAAAGCGCCGCACTGATGTCCGAGGCCCTGTTCGAGCGGGTCTTCGCCAACCGGGGCGGCACGTTCACCCGCACCGTGCTGCAGCACTACGCCGACCGGGGCCACTTCCCGGCTGAGCTGCTCACCCCGGTCGTGGCCGACATCGGCGAGGCCCTCGTCACCAAGCGCCTGATCGACGGGGCACCGCCCGGCGACGAGGACCTCGCGGCGATAGTCGACCAGGCGATCCTGCCCGCGATCGGGATCCCCACCGGCGGCCGGTCCGGCCCCGGTGGAGGATCGCGTTGACGATCTCCCGCATCCCGTAGCCGGCCGCGTGACGACGGGCGCGGACGATCGTGAACGTCGACGGACGTGTCCGCCGCCGAAGGGGCCCGGTGGTGGCCGGGACCCTGGTCGTGCGGCGCGCTTCTCATGCGGTCAGCGCGTCACCGATCCGCTTGCCGGCGATCTCTTTCTGTCCGGCGAGGTCGAAGGGCCAGGAGCCGGCCTCACCGGGGCGGAAGGGAGGATCGCTCAGTTCGATGCCCGCCAGGAGCGCGGGTCGTCGAGGGTGTTCCTCGGAGTCCCCTCGTTCGATCAAATCGGAGCTCGAACGGGCGGTGAGCTCTGATCACGAGTCGACGCCTGGAGGCTCCTCGTGCGGCAGGCTGGACGCGGTCATGTGCTCGGTCAGACAGCCCCTGACCAGGCTTTGCGGGCGAGCAGGTGAACCTCCTGGAACTGCCGTCGGTCGGTGGGCTGAGGCTCGCGAACCATCCGGGCCACCTCGGACAACCCGGACTCGCGCAGCATCGCGGCGAGGTGATCAGGCCACCACCGATAGGCCGGCGCGACTGTGTGATCGAAGACCTGCGTCGGGTGAGACGGATCATCGCTTGCCGAGAAGCCGACCAGAAGGTGTCCGCCAGGTGCCAGCACACGATGGAACTCCGCCAGGATGACGGGGATTTCCCGCGGCGGAGTGTGGATGATGGACCACCGTGAGAGCACGCCGCCCAGCACGCCGTCAGCGATGTTCAACGCGGTCATCGAGCCCACGTCGAACCGCAGGCCCGGATAGGCCTGTCGAGCCAGCTCGATCATCGCGGGAGAGGCATCGACGCCGAACGCCGCCAGCCCCAGCTCTTCAAGATGAGCGGTGACATGGCCAGGCCCACACCCCAGGTCCGCGACCTGACCGTCACCACCCGCACGTACGACCTCGGCGAAGGCGCCCAAGATCGCGCGGTCCAGGGGACTGTCACGCAGCGTGTCGCGGAACAGCTGCGCATAGGTGAGGGCAACAGCGTCGTAAGCCTCGCGGGTGGTACTGAGGACATCGTGTTCGGCCATGCTCGCGACGATAGTTCCCGGCCTCGAGACGAGCAGAGAGAATCACGATCTTCCTTCCCGCCCGTTCGCCGGCTCAGGGAGGCCTGAGGCAAGTGAGGTAGGGCGTACCTGCGTCACCGGTATTCAGGGGGGCTCCAGGCATGTCAGCGCGGCAGCCGACAGTCTGGAAACGCCCGAAACACTGGACCTCCCGACCCGAGGGCACCCCGGCTCGAAACATCCAGGAAGAAGGTCAACAACTGGTGCGGAGAATTCGTCGTGACACGGTCAGGTGGCGTCATCCAGCTGCTCGGCCAGCCGCTCCAGGCCACCTTTGATGAGCTTCCCGTACTCGTCGTCGCCCAGTGCGCCGATCCCGGCTCGCGCCTGCTGGAGGTGCTCGCGGGCGCGGCCGAGGTCGCCCAGCTTGCGATAGCAGTCGCTCAGATTGAGGTGCAACGACGGATACAGGCCGGCCACCGAAAGCGGCACCCCTGCCTGCGCCACCTGCTCGTCGGTGACCAGATCGGCGGCGGCGAGCGCCCGCAGATCCCACATCAGCTCCTGGTGCACGTCGTCCTGCACGTCGGCCATCGAATGGGCAAGGACGCAAACATGCAGTGGGTCGCCTTGCTCGCCGCCGATGTCGTCCCAGATCTGCGCGAACAAGTCGCGAGCGGCTTCACGCTGACCTCGGTGGTGATGCAGCTCCACCCCCTGGCCGATCCGGGCCATCGTCGGGTCGGCGGTCATCGGCGGCTCCTTCACCGTCGCGGGCGATCGCGGTCAGCGTACTTGCTTCACGTGACTCAAGGATCTTCAAGCTTCTGACCATCCAGTTCGCTTGACAACCCCACACCAGCGGAAACGCGGTATGGGGGCTCTTCTCGCACGCTCGGCTGTTCATGGTCGTCAACGGCGCTCTACGGTTGCTCGCGTCGTATGCGTGTCGTCGTTGGAGCAAGGTCGTACGGCCCCGAGCCCCCCTGAACGGCTTGGTGGTGCTGTCCGGTGTACGGGACTCGTCGCACGGGCCTGACGGACATCCCGATCACGGAACTAGCCGCTCAAGCGCCGGCGCAGCAAGCAGAACTCGTTGCCCTCCGGGTCGGCCAGGACGTGCCAGGACTCCTCGCCCGTCTGCCCGACATCGGCGTGCCGGGCGCCGATGCTCAGCAGGCGGTCGAGCTCGGCGGCCTGATCGTGATCGGTTGGATTCACATCGATGTGCAGCGGAAGCCGACCCGCCTTGGGGGTATCGGTCGGGTTGAACACGATGGTCGGCTGTAGGCCGCCGAAGCCCTCCTTCGGGCCGATCTCAACGCTCCCGTCGACACGATCGAGCACCACGTAGCCGAGCACCTCGCACCAGAACGCCGCAAGACGCTCTGGTTCACGGCTGTCGAGCACCAACTCGCTGATCCGGCACGCCATGCGGTCACCGATACCCGCCGTGGCTCCGGCCATGCACGCGTCGAGTCGACAGCCGGCACCCCCGACCGCCATGAGGGCCCACCTCGGCCTGGTCACTCCTTTCCCGCCATCCGGCGTGCCGCCGGCACAGCCGGGCCACATCGTGGAGCCGTTTACCGGGCGAGGCAAGGTCCCGGTCGATGATCGCAACCGGCCGCGGCCCCTGCCCGAGGTCGCGATGGCGGTCTCGCGCGAGGCCCGCCGTACCGGGTGCGGCGCTCGCCAACGTGGACGGCATCAAAATAGACTTTCCGTGCTTTCTGCATAGTGCTTTCCGCATGAAGGAGAAACATGGCGGCCGAGGGCTGGGAATCGATCGACTCCGCCGACGAGTTGCGGGAGCTGCTCGGCACCCCCAAACCGGCCGCGATCGCCAAGGAGCGGAAGACCCTGCACGAGCTGGACCGGGCCTGGCTGGCCGCCTCGCCGTTCTGCCTCGTCGCGACCTCGGACACCGACGGCGCCTGTGACGTCTCGCCCAAGGGCGACCCGCCCGGGTTCACCCTGGTCCTGGACGACTCGACGATCGCGATCCCCGAACGGCCGGGCAATCGCAGGGCGGACGGATTCCACAACATCCTGCGCAACCCGCACGTCGGTCTGATCTACTTCGTCCCCGGCCGCGGTGACACCCTGCGCGTCAACGGCAGGGCGCGCCTGGTGCGCGAGGCCCCCTTCTTCGACCGGATGGTGGTGAAGGGGCACCGGCCGCGGCTCGCGATCGTGGTCGAGATCGAGCAGGTCTTCCACCACTGCGCCAAGGCGTTCCTCCGCTCGGAGCTGTGGCGCCCGGAGAGCTGGAACCCGCAGACCCTGCCCTCGCGGGCGCGCATCGCCCAGGCGCTGGAGCGGCCTGAGGACCCGATCGAGGAGCTGGAGCGCTACTACGGCCCCTCCTACGCGGAGGGGATGTACGGCTGAGCGGGCGGGCCCGGTCCGGAACTCCACGGAGCCCGCACCGCCGCCGGCATCGGCGCCCGCATCGCCCGGCGCGTCCTGGCCCTGACCGCCGCCATTCGGCACAACCGCCACGCCGGTCGGCCCATCACCCGATCGCCGATCGCCTGCGATCACCGACTAGGCGTGCCAGAGGGCGGCGAGCTGCCGGGTGGCGAGCCGGGACGGTACGGCGCGCAGCAACGTGTCGCGAAGCCACGCGGCGACGCCGGTCTGGGAGGTCAGCCGCGACTGCCGGGACGCCGCCCGCATCATGCGGTTGGCGATGGGCCTGCGCTCGGCGTCGTAGCGCAGGAGCCGCTGGGCGACGTCCGCCGGCTCCGCGCCGGTCAGGTGGCGGGTCAGTGAGGCCGCGTCTTCGAAGGCCTGGCCGGCGCCCTGGCCGAGGTCGGGTGGCATGGCGTGCGCGGCGTCGCCGAGGAGCGCGATCCTGCCGACCGTGAACGAGGGCAGGGGTTCGGCCAGGCGAGCGATCGGGTCGACGTAGACGTCGGCGGGCGGGGTGGCCTCGATCAGTGCCGTGACGAGGGGGTGCCAGTCGGCCATCAGGGACAGCATCTGTCGGCGTGCCTCGTCCGCGCCGGGCGGCGTGCCGTGCAGGACGGAGTCGGTGAACCAGTACAGGCGGTGCTCGCCGACGGGGAACAGGCCGAACATCGCCCCGCTGCGGCGGTCGACCAGCTGGCTGGCGAGCAGGTCTGTCACCAGGCCGGGAGGGCGGGGCAGCATGCCGCGCAGGTCCATCCGGCCGGTCCGCCGTAGCCCGGGGTGGCGGGGAACGAGCTGTTCGCGCAGCTTGCTGCCGATGCCGTCGGCCGCGATCACGGCGTCCGCTCTCGCGACGGGGGTGCCGTCGCTGATCACGGTCACCCCGGTGGGGTCGGGCTCCAGCCGCTCGACCGGGGTCGCGGTTCGCACCAGGCCGGCGGGCAGCGGGGCGCGCAGCGCCCGGTGCAGTTCCGCCCGGTCGATGATGGCGGGCGTTCCGACCTCCTGCCGCGCCTGGACCGCGTCGGTGACCAGCAGCGGGCGCCCGCGCCAGTCCCGCAATCCCGCGCGGGCCGCGGGCATGACGTGCCCGCGAACGTCTTCGGCCAGCCCCAGCGCGTCCAGCGCGCGGAGCCCGTTGGGCATGACCACGATCCCGGTGCCCGCTTCCCGGAGCTCGGCACCCCGTTCGAAGAGTGTCACCTCGTGGCCCAGGCGATGCAGCCCCACTGCGGCCGCCACTCCTCCGAGCCCGGCACCGACCACCACGATCCTCATGGGACCTCCTCACCGATTCACTACGAACGTACTAGTACGGATACTGGTATAGCGTGGCCGCATGCCGCCCACCAATCCGGCCCGTCGCCGAGCCCTGGCCGACACCGCCATCGAGCTACTGGCGTCGTCGGGCGTGCACGGACTGACCCACCGCGCGGTGGAGAAGGAAGCCGGCCTTCCCCCGGGAACGGCCTCGAACTACTTCCGCAGCCGGGAAGCGCTGCTGGTGGCCGCCGCGGAGCGCATCGCCGAGCTGCATCACGCCGACACCGACCGGGCCACCGGGCAGCCCGCGACGCTGGCCGACCTGCTGACGGAATCGCTGCTCACCGCGGCGACCACCCTGCGCAACCGCTATGTGGCGATCTTCGAACTCCAGTTGGAGGCCGTGCGCCGGCCGCTGCTCGCCTCGGCGCTCGCGGGCCTGCGGGACGCGTCGGTGCGGATCACCGCCGGGCACCACGACGAACTCGGCCTCGCCATCCCACGCGAGAAGATCCCCGCGCTGATCGCGCTCTACGGGGGTGCGCTGTTCACACTGGTCACCGCGCCGCCGGGGAGCGTCAGCAGAGACGTCGTCCAGAGCATGGTTCAGGTCATCGTGCACGGCTGTGCCCCGCACGAGGAAAATCCTGAATCGGTACGGCAGGACCGCCACACCTAGCGCGGCTTCCGGGCCACGGCCCGTCATGGGCAGCCCTCTGGCGCCACCTCGTCGACCGATCCCTTCGGTACGGCACAGCGGGCCTTTCCCGAGGCAGCGCCCTGAAGGGCGCCTCCGAGGTGACCGGAATTCTCACCGCGTCGCCATGGTTTCCGTCTACTGCCGACGCCGTTGAGAAGCGGTCGGGAAGTCGTTGGAAAGAGGGGGAGATGATGTCCGCATCGCTGGAGTTCGCGATCGACACGTTCGGGGACGTCACCGTCGACGCGGACGGAAACCGGCTGTCGTACGCGCAGGTGATCCGTAACGTCGTCGAGGAGGCCGTGCTCGCCGACAGCGTGGGGATCGACGCGATCGGGATCGGGGAGCACCACCGGGACGACTTCGCCGTCTCGGCACCGGAGATCGTGCTGGCGACGATCGCCGGCCGCACCGAACGCATCCGCCTCGGCACCGCGGTGACCGTGCTCAGCTCGGACGACCCGGTGCGCGTGTTCGAGAGGTTCGCCACCCTGGACGCGGTGTCCCAGGGCCGCGCGGAGATCATTCTCGGCCGCGGCTCGTTCACGGAGTCGTTCCCGCTGTTCGGTTTCGACCTGGCGCAGTACGAGGAGCTGTTCGAGGAGAAACTCGACCTGATCTCCCACCTCCTGGAGGAGGGCCCGGTCACCTGGCAGGGCCGCCTCCGCCCCGGGCTGAAGGACCAGCACGTGTATCCGAAGACGGAGTCCGGCCGGCTGCGCACCTGGATCGGCGTCGGCGGCAGCCCCGAGTCCGTGGTGCGCGCGGCGCGCTACCGGATGCCGCTCATGCTCGCGATCATCGGCGGTTCGCCGGAGCGTTTCGCGCCGTACGTCGACCTTTACCACCGCGCTCTCGACCAGTTCGAGTTCCAGCGGTTGCCGGTCGGCGTGCACTCGCCGGGTCACATCGCCGAGACCGACCGCCAGGCCCGCGACGAACTCTGGCCGCACTATCGAGCGATGCACGACCGCATCGGCCGCGAGCGCGGCTGGGGCCCCACGACCCGCGGCCGCTTCGAGTCGGAGGCCGACGAGGGCTCGCTCTACGTCGGATCGCCCGAGACGGTGGCCACGAAGATCGCGAAAACCGTCGGTGCGCTCGGCGTCGACCGCTTCGAGCTCAAGTACAGCTCCGGGACGCTCGCGCACGAGAAGCTGATGAACACGATCCGCCTCTACGGAGAGGAGGTCGTGCCGCGGGTGAGGGAGCTGCTGGCCCAGACCCCGGCCGCGGCGCCGGCCGGATGATCGGACCGGGGAGAAAGGCGGCGACGAGGCCGCCGACCGTGATCAGGTAAGCCCCTCCCGCGCGTACGCGGCCGCCGTGTCGAGGAGGGGCGAGAGGGCGTCGCGGAGGTCTTCGACCCGGCGGTGGTGGAAGGCGGTCATCCTCGCTCCGGCCGGCCCGGCGTGGTGAGCCGGGCGGCACGGGTGGTGAGGTAGTGGTGCTCCGGAGCGCTCGTCGTGCGGCTCGCCGCCGCGCGGTAGTCGTCGACGGCCGCCCGCAGGTCACCGGCCATCTCCAGGAGGTGGGCCCGGGCCGTGTAGAAGCGGTGGTGGCCCGCCAGCCGGCCGTCGGAGGCGAGCGCCTCGAGCATGTCGAGGCCGGTCGCGGGGCCGTGCGCCATGGCGGCGGCGACGGCGCGGTTGAGCGAGACCATGGGGTTGTCGGACATGCGTTCCAGCAGGCCGTACAGCGCCAGGATCTGCGGCCAGTCGGTGTCCCCGGCCGTCGCCGCCTCGTCGTGGACCGCGGCTATCGCCGCCTGGAGCTGGTAGGGGCCGACCGTGCCCCTGGCCAGGGTGCCGGTGATGAGCGCGATCCCCTCGGCGACGGCCTCGCCGTCCCACAGGCTTCTGTCCTGGTCCGCCAGCGGGATCGGGGTGCCGTTCGCGTCGGTACGGGCGGGGCGCCGGGCGTCGGTGAGCAGCATCAGCGCGAGGAGCCCGGCCACCTCGCAGTCGTCGGGGAGCAGGCCGTGGGCCGTCCTGGCCAGCCGGATCGCCTCGCGGGCCAGCTCCACGCGCTGCAGGTCGGGACCGGCGCTGCTGGCGTAGCCCTCGTTGAAGATGAGGTAGAGCACGTGCAGCACCGAGCCGAGCCGTCGCGCCCGTTCCGGGGGAGCCGGCATGCGGAACGGGACACCGGACGCCTTGATGCGCTGCTTGGCCCGGCTGATCCGCTGCGCCATGGTCGGCTCGGGCACCAGGAAGGCCCTGGCGATCTCGGCCGTCGTCAGGCCGCCCACGGACCGCAGGGTGAGGGCGATCGCCGACGCCGGGGTGAGCGCGGGGTGGCAGCACAGGAACAGCGTGGTGAGCGTGTCGTCCCGGTCCGTCTCGTACGCGTCGTCCGCCGGCGGCGCCGTCCGCCGGTCGGGGGGCGCCTGGGTGGCCACCAGTTCCTCCCGGCGGCGCCGCGCCTGCTCGTTGCGGAGCTGCTCGGTCATCCGGCGGTACGCGACATGGATGAGCCACCCGCGCGGGTTGGCGGGGACGCCCTCCTCCGGCCACTGGGCCGTGGCGTCGATCAATGCCTCCTGGACCGCGTCCTCGGCGGCGGCGAAGTCTCCGAAGCGCCGGGTGAGCACGCCGACGACCTGCGGCACCAGCTGGCGCAGCAGGTCGTCGGCGGCCGGGCTATCCAGCGGTCACAGCTCCTCGGACGGGGCCGACATCACCTGGCGCAGCTCGATCGGCATGTTCAGCGGCCTGCCGCCGGGGCCGGGCGCCGCCGAGACGTGCGCGGCGAGATCGACCGCCCGCTCCGGGCTGTCGCAGTCAATGATCCAGTAGCCGACCAGGAACTCCTTCGTCTCGGGGAACGGGCCGTCCGTGACGACGGCGGCACCGCCCTCACCGGCCCGTACGATCCTGGCCTGGTCCGGAGCCGCCAGCCCCTGGGCGTCCACGAACTCCCCGGCGTCGACGAGCTTCCTGTTCGTGTCGTGCATGAACTGGATGTGAGCCTGGACGTCCTCGACGGGCCAGGTGTGGATCGGCGGCACCTCGTCCTGCGTCTGCCCGCCGAACTGCATCAACATCATGTACTTCATGTCTTCGCTCCTCATGTTCGAGCGCCCTCGTCGAGGCTCTCACCCACAGGTAGAAGCAGGCGACCGCGTTCTCGACATTCTGCCGGGCATCCGGCGAAAAAAGAGTCCGGTCACGAAGCCGGAACGCGAAGTGCCAGGATGGCCATGTCGTCGGTCATGTGTCCTCGGCTGTGAGCGATCGTGGCGTCCCCGATCCGCCGCACGATGTCGCCGGCGTCGAGATCCCGGCACTCGGCCAGCAGGGTGATCAGGCGTTCGTCGCCGAACAGGTCCTGCTGTCTCGGCGGATGCGCCTCGGTGACGCCGTCGCTGTACAGCACCAGCGTGTCGCCGGGCCTCAGATCGAAACGGATGTTCCCGAGCCTCGTCTCCTCCATGATGCCCAGCACGACGCCGGGCGTTCTCAGGGACTCCACGCTTCCGTCGGCCCGTCGCAGCAGGGCGGAGGGGTGCCCGGCCGTGGACAGCATTCCCGTGAAACCGTCCCCGTCCGGGCGGAAGATCGCGCACACCACCGTCAGGAACCGCCCGTCCCTGATCCGCTGTGCCAGCAGAGCCCGGTTCAGCTGCTCCAGCACCCTGCTGGGCGAGACGTGGCGGGGCGCGTCGGCCCGCAGCGTGTACCGGGCCAGGGCGGTGATCTGCGCGGCCTCCACTCCGTGCCCGCACACGTCGCCCAGGACCGCGCACCAGCGCGAACCGCTCGCCAGGAACAGGTCGTAGAAGTCACCGGTGACGTCCACCTCGCCCGTGGCCGGGATGTAGGTGGCGGCGGCCTGCAGGCCGGGAACCGTCGGCATCATCGGCGGCAGCAGGCTGTCCTGAAGGGTCCTGACCAGTCTCTCGGACACCTTGTTCGCGGCCTGCAGCTCCAGCACGTGCCGCTCGGAACCGGCCAGCGAGGCCCGGAGCCGGATCTCACCCGACACGGCGCGCGCCAGGATGGCCAGCGTCTGCGCGTCGGCGTCGGACCACGCGCGCGACACCGAGTCCACCACGCAGAGCCCGCCCAGGACCTCGCCGTCCGGGCCGTGGATGGGATACCCGGCCCACGCGCCGATCCCCAGCCGCTCCACCGCCGGCAGGTCGCGCACGCGGGGGTCGGTGGCGGCGTCGCCCACGAGCAGCGGCTCGTTCGTGGCGACCAGGATGTGGCAGGGGCTGTCGGCCACCGCGTTCTGCCGCTCGGACATGGACGGCTCGCCCATTCCGATCGCGCTCTTCCAGAACGACCGCCGGTCGTCGACCAGGGTCACGAACGCCCGCCGCGTTCCGGTCACCCGCGCGGCCAGCCGGGCGAGGTCGTCGAACGACGGCTCGGGTTCTGAGTCGAGCAGGCCGGTGGCCCACACCGCCGACAGGCGTTTGGGCTCGAACACCGCCGCCGGGATCTCAACGCCCATGTGCGCGACTGCCTTCTTCCGGGTACGTCATCCACGATCACGCCGCTCATACCCGGAGCCACCGGAATCAGCCCGGGGCAGACGATTGTGCCTCATAGAGCAGTACAAACCACTACAGATCAAACTCTAGGCCAGCGTCCCTGAGACAGCGCTCCCCACCCCGTCCCGAGCCACACGGTCTGTCCCGGGCCACGTGACTCCGCCGGGACGCACGGTCCCGCCGTGGATCACGTGGTCGCGCCGTGGACGCTCATCGCGGCACGGATCATCGGGCTCCGCCGGGGGCTCTCACCGTCGCGGCGTGGCGGGCCGGGCGTGATCACAGGCCCATCTCGCGGGTCAGCAGCAGGTGCGCCTGTTCGATGTCCTCGGAGGTGTAGCCGGGAACGCTCCGGTCAAGCTGCTGGAGAAGAGCCATCAGGGCCTGTTTCTGTGCCATGTGCTGGACGGGAAGCTGGTCGAGATCCACGCTCAGGAGCCAGTCGAACAGCACCACCGCGTCGGCGGTCCACAGGCTCAGCGCGGTCATGTCCGAGGCTGCCATCCTCAGGCCGGGCGTTCCGCTCATGCGAGCAACTTACCCCTATGCATATATGCGAAATAACCCACTTTGTCATCCGGATGCAGCGATCTTATGGCGCGGCCGAAACAGGGGCCGACCAGTGGTCGAAAACAGTCGAAAATCGATGGAAAGGGATGATGAATGCCATTCACGTGTCGATGCGGGACGGTCGGTGACCGGGCCGTCCCGTGGCTCGGGGACGGGTTGGCCGGGGCGCTGCAGAGGCGCTGCAGAGGCGCTGCCGGGACACTGCCGGGACACTGCCGGGGCGCCGCCTGGGCACTGCCGGCCGGGGCGAGGCGCGCGTGGCGGGGCGGCCGGGGCGCGTGACAGGGGGTGCGGGGGGCACCCTCACCTGTCGAGCGCGGCCCACAGGGTGTCGAACTCCTCGGAGGTCAGGGCGTTCAGGCCGAAGTCGCCGGGGTAGATCGGGCCCTCGGCCAGGAAGCCGTGCTCGTCCTCGATGTGGCGCCACGAGTATCTGCGGGCGAGGCCGTCCGAACCCAGTTCGGCGTGCCTCACGGGCCAGTACTCCCCGCCGCTGTCGAGGACGGTCTCGAACAACCACACGTGGCCGTCGCCGTCCACTCCGTGCCAGTACAGGTGCGGCCGGTCGCTCTCGTCGAGCGCCCGGATCGTGTCCCTGCGACGATCCTGCAGCATCATGCTCCTTGGTGTTCGGCAAAAGGCTCGGCGTTCCTCAAAAGGCATGCTGCCGCCAAAAAAGGCTAAAAGGCGCATAACCTGCCTTTTGCTGTGGTGTGTGTTCTCGGTACCGCTCCAGGCGGAGATCGACGGCCGTACGGGGACCTGGGCGCCTCCGGTGGCGGACTGTGGCGGACAGCGGCGGCCAGGCTCGTCGCGGCGGGCGGGCACGTGGTCTCCGCCGATCGTTTCATTGATGACCCGTGGTGCGGGCGACCGCCGCCCGGGGCGCCGGCCACCCCTCGGCGGGTATCCGGCTCCGGACGGCCGCCGCGTACGTCCGCCACGGGCCCGTACTTCCTGGCGACCGGGAAGGGGGGCCGCTTCTCCTCATCCCGGACGGGGCCTGTCGCGGGGCCCGGGGCGAGGGACGGCGCGAGGGGCGGCGCGAGGAGGGGCGGCGCGGGGGCCGGCGGAGGTCTGGCGCGGGGGGACGGCGCGGGCGCTTCGAGGGGGGACGTGTGGTGGTCCGGGTGGACCTCAATTGATTTCGCATCCCGCTGCGGAGCCGTGTATGGTTACACCTGTCCGCAAGCGAGAGCGACACGGACAGGCCCCTTTAGCTCAGTCGGCAGAGCGTCTCCATGGTAAGGAGAAGGTCTACGGTTCGATTCCGTAAAGGGGCTCGACAGCCTAAAGGCCCTAACCTCCTGGTTAGGGCTTTCGGCTTGGTTGGCCTTGAAGGCGGGTAAAGGCGGGCCAGAAAATACTCAAGGTTCCTGACGCGCGAGCGGGCATACTGGGGCGACCCAGAAGAGATCGCCCTGACCTGCACAAGTACGCAGGCACTCTGCGGGTCGGGTATCCTTGCGGGGTCGGTCGATTTCGTCGGCCTCAAGGCGGAGTAGCTCAGCCAGGCAGAGCAAACGGCTCATAATCGTTGTGTCGCCGGTTCAAGTCCGGCCTCCGCTACTACCCATCCGGGGCTTCTCCCACCAGAGAGGTCCTGTCGTGGGTTGTCCACTGTCCAGAACGTAGAAAGGCACTCCCAAGTGGCTGCCACCGACGTTAGGCCGAAGATCACGCTGGCCTGCCAGGAGTGCAAGCACCGCAACTACATCACGCGGAAGAACCGGCGCAACGACCCGGATCGGCTTGAGCTGAAGAAGTACTGCCCGAACTGCAAGACGCACCAGGCGCACCGCGAGACTCGTTAGTCTGCGCGAAGCCTTCCGCCGCGGCGGGAGATGAGTGCTTCGGCACGCACACACTCCACGAGAACCGGCGTCCTCAGACGAGGCGCCGGTTTGTCGTATCCGTACAGTTTTCTGGCACGAGCGTTGACCACGGAAGAGATCCGGCGCGAGAACGGGCCGGGCTACGGTTTCCTGGTGGCTCGCCTACCGGTGAACCGCTTTCCGGTAGCTCGCCGCCCGATGTCCCCCATGAGGGCACATACTGGAATCTTGTTCTGTCAATGTCTCGTCCGACCCGCCGGTGTCGGCCCCACCGGTTCGATATCCGCAAAGGAGCACGATGGCTCTGAACCGTGACTTCGTCGGGCGGGCGTCCGCGCCCTCCTCGCCGTACGAGGTCAGTCGCGTGAAGATCAAAGAGTTCGCGACGGCGATCGGCGACAACAACCCGATCTACCGGGACAGGGAGGCCGCCCAGGCTGCGGGGCACCCCGACGTGATCGCGCCGCCGACCTTCCCCATCGTGTTCAGCCTGGCCGGAGGGTCGATCCTGACCGACCCCGAGCTCGGTCTGAACCTCGCCATGGTGGTCCACGGCGAGCAGCGCTTCGAGTACCGGCGGCCGATCCACGCCGGGGACGAGCTGGTCAGCGTCTCCACCGTGACTGACATCCGCAGCATCGGCCGCAACGAGCTGATCACCGTCAGGAGCGACGTCAGCACCGTCGACGGCGAGTTCGTGTGCACGGCCTACAACACCATCGTCGAGCGTGGAGGGGCGGGCTGACATGGCCGCGACGGTCAAGTACGACGAGGTCGAGACGGGCCAGCAGATCCCGCCCGCCGAATACGCGGTCCGCCGCGCCAACCTGGTGATGTACGCCGGGGCCTCGGGTGACTTCAACCCCATCCACTGGAACGAGCGCTTCGCCAAGACCGTCGGCCTTCCCGACGTCATCGCGCACGGCATGTTCACCATGGCGCAGGGCGGCCGGTTCGTCACCGACTGGGTGGGCGACCCCGGCGCGGTCGTCGACTACGGGGTGCGGTTCTCCTCCATGGTGGTCGTCCCCGACGACGACCAGGGAGCCGTCATCACGGTGAGCGGGATCGTCGAGGAGAAGCTCGAGGACAAGCGCGTGGTGATCGCCCTGACCGCCAGGTCCAACGACTCCCGGGTCCTGTCCAAGGCCCGCGCGGTGGTCCAGCTGGCGTAGGCGCCCTGCCGTAGCGGCCCTGTCGCGGGCGCCGCCGGTGCCCAACCGGCTCCGGCTCGGCTCCGGCCCGGCCCGGAGCCGGTTCAGGGTGCGGTGGGTCGGGAGGGGTTCACCCGGGCGGCCCGCGCCGGTCCGCCGGTACGGCCCACGGCGGGGTCGGGGGGTGCTCCGCCGGTACGGCTCGCGGCGGATCAGGGTGCGGTTCGCCGACCTGGCCGTGGCTCGCGGCATGCTCGTGGGCCGGGGCCGAATCTTCTCCCCGTCCGGGGGTAGCTCCCCAGCATGAGCGAAGTACCTCCTAACGTGACCGTCCTGGCCGAGCGGCGGGCCAAGGCGCGAGCCGAGCACGATCATGCCGCCTCCGACGCGCTCCGTGACGAGATCAGAACCGAGGGCTGGCTCGTCCGGGACACCGCGGACGGCTTCGAGCTCATCCCCTCTCCCTCCTTCGACGTGTGGCCCACGCTGAGTTCCCTGCCCGAGGGGGGCTCCCCGGGAGCGGAACGAGGCGGTTCGAGTGGCGAGCCGGGAGCGTCCACAGCCCCCGGGTGGGTGAGCACCACGAGCGGGGCCGCCGGGGTCGGCGGTGATGCCGAGGGCAGAGTGGACGCGAGGGACGCGAGGGACGCGAGGGACGCAGCCACCGGACGGGACGACTCGGCCGACCCCGGGCGGGTCGCCGAGGCCGCGGATCCCGGACGCCACCCGGGACGGCTCGGTGACCTGGACGCCGAGCGGGTCGCCGAGACCGAGGCGGCGCCCCAGCAGACGCCCGAGGGGTCGGAGCTGGTCGGCCGGGCCGACGATCTCGGCGGCCATCCCGAGCGGATGGTCTCCTCCCAGCTGCTGTGGGACGGCAGCCTGTCGGTCTCCCGGCTCGACGAGACCATCGTTCCCCCGGCCGGCGTCGAGGAACCGAAGGCCGCGCGGCCGACGGTGACCGTCGCGCTGCTGGTCGACGGCCGTCCCGATGAGCTGCGCGAGTGCGTACGCGCCCTGGTCGCCCGTACGGAGGCGAGGATCCTCGCCCTCGACCTGGGAGACGTGGAAGGCGCGGGAGCGGTCCTGCAGGAGCTGGTGGAGGAGTTCCCCCGCCGGGTGGAGGCCTGGCACGTGGCCGAGACGCCGCACTGGCAGGGCGGCTCCGCGGGGTGGGGCGAGAGCCGTGACAGGTTGCTGCGCCTCGACACCTCGGACGTGCACGTCGTCATGGACACCTCCGTGGTCCTGGACGGCGACGCCGTCACCCCGCTGGTCAAGGCGCTGGACGACGACGTGACCGCGGCCGGGTGGAAGGGGATGAATCCCCGCGAGGACTGCAAGGAATGGCTGGAGGCCGAACCCGGCGAGGTCCGGGGGTTGCTCGGCCACCTGTTCGCGGTCAGGCGCGACACCGCGCTCGCCGCGGGCGGCTTCCCCGCCGATGCCCGCTACTACCGCAACGCCGACCTGGAGTTCTCGCTCAGGCTGCCCGGCACTCTCGTCGCCCTGGGGAAGGATCTCCCGGTCCACCAGGAGCGGCACCGCCGCGACGACGGCGTGGACCCCGAATACCGCGACGGGGAGTCCCGGCGAACCTACGACCGGGTGCTGAAGCTGCTGCGCTCCCCGTAGGCTGGTCGCGGATTTCGGCCGGGTCGCGGGTGGGGAAAAGCGCATGACGGAGCGGATGGCGGGGGTGCGGCTGGCGCCGTACACGACGCTGGGGCTGGGGGGACCGGCCGGGGCGTTCGTGGAGGCGGGGTCGTCCGAGGAGATCGTCGAGCTGGTGGCGGCGGCCGACCGGGCGGGCGAGCCGGTGCTCGTGCTGGGGGGCGGCAGCAATCTGGTCGTCTCCGACGAGGGCTTCGACGGCCTGGTCGTGCGCGTCGCCTCCCGGGGCGTCGAGGTCGAGGGGGACCTGGTCACCGCGCAGGCGGGCGAGGACTGGGACGCCCTGGTCGAGCGCGCGGTGAACGAGGGCCGGTCGGGCGTGGAGTGCCTGTCCGGCATCCCCGGGCTGGTCGGGTCCACGCCGATCCAGAACGTCGGCGCCTACGGGCAGGACGTCTCCCAGACGATCACCGCCGTCAGGGCCTACGACCGCCGGGCCGGTGAGGTGCGGGACCTGGCCGCGCGGGAGTGCGGATTCGCCTACCGGCACAGCGCGTTCAAGGACGACCTGGGGCGGTACGTCGTGCTCGCGGTCACCTACGAGCTGGCCGGGGACGCGCTGTCCGGCCCGGTCGCCTACCGGGAGCTGGCCTCCCGGCTGGGGGTCGCCCTGGGCGACCGGGTGCCGCTCGCGGAGGCCCGGGCGGCGGTGCTGGAACTGCGCGCGGGCAAGGGCATGGTCCTGGACGCCGCCGACCCGGACACCCGCAGCGCGGGGTCGTTCTTCACCAACCCGGTCCTGACCGCCGAGCAGGCCGCCGAGCTGGAGCTGCGGGCGCCGGGGTTTCCTCGCTGGGACATGCCGGAGGGGGCCGTCAAGGTCCCGGCGGCGTGGTTGATCGAGAACGCAGGGTTCCCGAAGGGCTACCGGCGCGGCCCGGCCCGCATTTCCACCAAGCACACCCTTGCCATGACAAATCCGGAAATGGTGGCCTCGACGGAGGAACTCCTCGACCTCGCCCGCGAGGTCAGGGACGGTGTCCTGGAGAAGTTCGGCGTCACCCTGGTCAACGAGCCCGTGATGGTCGGCACCCGGCTCTGAGGCTCTCGGGATTCCGGGGTCTTTCGAAATTCTCCCGAGGCTCCCCGAGGCCCTCCGGGGCTCCTCGCCTTGACGTCCTCCGACGTCCTCCGACGTCCTCCGACGTCCTCCGAGGACCTCGGCGGTTCTCTGAGGCGGGAATGGCCATCCGATTTCTGCTGATATGGTCTGATGGAAAGACCCGAAGGGGAGTAGTCCCAATCGCGTGATCGACATGCTGGCGCCTGAGGCGCCCGGTCGCGCGGGCCTCGGATCCGGCCGGTTCGGCTCGGCTCCGTGGCGGACGAGACCTTCGGCCTGGCAGGCATTGATGGATGCCGCCGGGCCGAAGACGTGCCCGAGACTCCCCGGGTTCCGCCCTTCCGCCCGGCTGCGTATGCGGGAAGGGCACCCTCGTTGGAAGCGTTCTGGATCAGTCTCGCCGTGATCTTCGTCGCCGAGCTCGGCGACAAGAGCCAGCTCATGGCCATGACCTTCGCCACCCGGTTCAAACCGTGGCCGGTCCTCGCCGGAATCACCCTGGCCACCGCGGTGGTTCACCTGTTCAGCGTCGCCCTGGGCGGGCTGGTCGGCGATTTTCTCCCCACCACGGCGATCACGATCATCGCCGGCATCGCCTTCCTGGGCTTCGCGCTGTGGACGCTGCGCGGGGACGAGCTGACCGAGGAGGAGTCGCGAAAGGCGCGGCGCACCACCCGGTCGGCGATCATCGCCGTGACCGTCGCCTTCTTCCTCGCCGAACTGGGTGACAAGACGATGCTCGCGACCATCACCCTCGCCACCCAGCACGGCTGGTTCGGCACCTGGGTCGGCTCGACGGTGGGCATGGTCGCCGCCGACGCCCTGGCCATCGTGGTCGGACGGATGCTCGGCAAGCATCTGCCGGAGAAGATCATCCGCTACGGTGCCGCCGCGGCCTTCGCCGTCTTCGGCGTGATCCTGCTGCTCGAACCACTGTTCGTCTGATCAGTACGGCGCTGTCAGGCACGGGGCGGCGACCGCGTCCCGCTCGGCGAGTACGCCGGCCTGGGCCCGCACCGGCCGGTGGCTGACGTGCCCGCTCAGCCAGGCGGCTGAGCGGGCCGGGGTGTCACCAGGCGACCGGGAAGGTCGTCAGGCCGTACACGACATTGAACGAACGGAACTCCGGTTCTCCGGCCTCGCGCAGCCCGGGGAACCTGTCGAACAAGGCGGGGAAGGCGATCTGCATCTCCATCCGAGCCAGTGGCGCGCCGATGCAGTGGTGCGCGCCGTAGCCGAAGGCGACATGGGGCATGTCGGGCCGCTGGATGTCGAAGCGGTCGGGGTCCTCGGCCAGCGCCGGGTCGCGGTTGGCGGCCGGGAGCGAGACCACCACCACGTCGCCCTTCGCGATCGGCACGCCCGCGATCTCGGTGTCGGCCGAGGCGACCTTGGTGGCGCCCTGGTGGATGATCGTCAGCCAGCGCAGCAGCTCCTCGACCATGCCCTTGACCCTGTCCGGGGCGGCACGCACCAGGTCGAGCTGGTCCGGGTGGCGCAGCAGGGCCAGTGTGCCCAGGCCGATCATGCTGGCCGTCGTCTCGTGGCCCGCCACCAGCAGCAGGCCGCCGATGCCGGCCAGCTCGTCGTCCGATATCCCCTCGCCGTGCTCGCGGATGAGCATGCCGAGCAGGTCCTCGCCCGGTTCGACCCGGGCCCGGCCGACCAGCTCGGCCATGTACATGGAGGCCTCCATCTGGGCCTTCCCGCGTGCCTCCGGTGGCTGGTTGAAGTCGAGGATCGACCGGGTGCGCGCCTGGAAGGCCTCCCTGTCCTCGTAGGGCACGCCCAGCAGTTCGCAGATGACCAGCGACGGGATCGGTGTGGCGAACTCGGAGATCAGGTCGGCCGGGGCACCGGTGCGTTCCATCGCGTCCAGGTGGTCGGCGACGATCTCGCGGATGCGGGGCTCCAGGCGGCGGATGCGGCGCATCGTGAACTCGGGGGTCAGCATGCGGCGCAGGCGGGTGTGGTCGGGGGGATCCATCAGGAGCAGGGCGCCGGCGCGTAGCCGCCTGGCCTGCTCCTCGCTCATGGGCGGCAGGGTGATGCCGCTGGCGTAGCTGAACAGCTCGGCGTTCCTGAGCACTTCACGCACGTCGTCGTACCGGGTGACCAGCCAGGCTTCGCGGCCGTAGGGCGTCGGCACCCGTTGCAGGCCCGGCTGCTCGCGGACGGCGGCCAGCTCGGGATCGGGATCGAACTCCCGGCGGCGCATATGGAGGGGCAACATGGTCGTCTCCTGGGGGAATCGGTTACCCCAGCAAGATCCCGTCCTGACCCGCCCTGTGCAACCCCCCCCGCCGGTCACGGCTTCCGGGAACGACGGAACGACCATCGGCGCCGGCGGTCGTGACGCCGCCGCCCGAGCCGTCCCGGAGGAGGCCGGCCCCTGATACGGGCAGCGCCCCGCCCAGCCGTACCGTCGTCCGGTGATCGCCTTCGGCGAGGGAGCGGGAGTCAGCCGATCAGGGTGAGGCGGCGGGCGGCCGCGGCCGCCTCGCCCCGGGTGGAGACGCCCAGCTTGCCGAGGATGTTGGAGACGTGGACGCTCACGGTCTTGACCGAGATGAACAGCTCGGCGGCGATCTCGCGGTTGGACCGTCCCAGCGCGACCAGCCGGAGCACCTCCAGCTCGCGCGGGGTCAGCGGAGACTCCTCGCTCCCGGCCTGCCCGGTGGTGCCGGCCTGCTCGGTGAGGGAGATCCCGATCCGGCGGGCGAGCGCCTCGATCTCGGTGGCCAGCGGCCGGGCGGAGAGCGCCACGGCGATCGGGTGGGCCGCGCGCAGCCGGGACGCGGCACCGTCGCGGTCACCGGCGCCGGCCGCCGTCCGTCCCCCGTGCAGCAGCGACTTCGCCTGGGGGAAGGGGCGGCCCAGCCGTTCCCAGGCGGCGGCCGCGGCGTCGTGGTCGCGGGTGAGTGCAAGCCGGTAGGCCTCGGCGACGGGACTGTCCACGGCCATCGCCGCCGCGGCCTTGCCGACATGGGCGCGCAGCGCCGCCACCCGTTCCGGCGCGAGCTCCTCGACCGTCTCGCAGATGCCGCCGAGCAGGCCGAGCGTCCGCCAGCCCAGCATGGGCTTGCTCGTGATCTGCGCTTCGCGGGCGACCCGCTCGGCGACCTCCAGTGCGGCCAGCGGCTCCCCGCCGAGCATGTGCAGGCCGATCATGAGCCGGGCGTTGGCGGTCAGCTCCTGCGTGAACTCCTCGGGGACGGTGCCGAACGCGCCCACCTCGTCCAGGACGGATCTGAGCACGTCCGTCTCGCCGCGGGCGACCGCCACGTCTCCGCGGACCCGTCGCAGGTGGTGGCGGGTGCGCAGGGTGGGGTCCTTGCCGAGGATCTGCTCGATCAGCCGGGCGGCCTCGTCGAACCTGCCCAGCGCCTCCAGCGCCTCGGCCCGGTTGTTGGCGATGAACGTGCCCTGGTCCCGGTAGCGGCCGTACTTCCTCGCCAGCCGCTCCCCTTCGAGCGCGAGCTCGATCGCCTCGGCGGAGCGGCCCATGTTGTTCAGCGCGTCCACGTTGTTGGCGATGGCGCGCAGGACGCTGCGGCCGGACTCGACGCGCTCGCCGATCGCCTGCGCGGCCTCGTTGAGCTCGATCGTGGCCTCGATGCGCCCCGCGATCGAGTGGCCCAGCGCGAGGTTGAGCAGCAGCTCCGCCTCCAGGGTCTCCTCGCCGTGCTCGCGCGCGATCCGCAGCGCCTCCTCGGTGAGCGCCGTCCCCTCCGCCAGCTCGCCGCTGAATATCAGGTACGAGCCCAGCTTGGACAGCACCTCGGCGCGCTCCAGCCCCGGTTCGGGGACCAGCCGCTCGGCGTAGCGGAGATCGTCGAGCACTCCCGGCCGCCGCCTGGCCTTCTTGAACTGCGATCTCCGTACGACCAGGTTCGCCACCCGGGCGGGCTCGGTCCGCTCGTCGAGCTCGTTCAGCGCGGCCTTGACGAACTTGCTGCCCCGGTCGACCTCCCCGCAGGCGCTCGCGGCCTCGGCGGCCTGCTCCAGGACGGTGGTGTGGTCCACGCCGATGCGCTCGGCGGCGTCGGGGACCTTGCTCCACAGCGTGAGCACCCGCTCCAGCAGCTGCAGCATCTCCCGGTGGGCGAAGGTCTTGGCGGCCTTGCCCGCCGCCTCCCAGGCGGAGATGAGGGCCCAGAGGTCGTCGCGGGCGGAGTGCCAGTGGTGGGCGATCTCGATGGCGGCCCGGCCGGGAGGCACCAGCGTGCGGTCGTTGCCGATCTCCTCGGCGAAGCGGGCGTGCAGCCGTACGTGCTCGCCGGGCAGGAGCTCGTCGTGCACGGCCTCGCGGATCAGCGCGTGCCGGAAGACGTAGGCGCGGCCGTCGGCGACCTGCAGCACGTTGGCGGCGATCGCGGTGCGCAGCGCGTCGTCGAGCTCGACGTCCGACAGCGCGCTGACCGCGGCGAGCAGGGCGTGGCTCACCCGGATGCCGCCGGCGGCGGCGATGCGCAGCACCCGCTGCGTCTCCTCGGGGAGCCGCTCCACGGAGCCGATGATCAGGTCGTGCAGGGAGTCGGGGAAGGTGCAGTCGCCGCCGCACTCCATCAGCGCCTCGACGAACAGCGGGATGCCCTCGCTGCGCTGGAAGACCTTGTCGACCAGGGCGAACTCGGGCGCGATGCCGAGGATGCCGGCCATCTGGGCGGCCACCTCGGGCCGGGTGAGCCGGGGCAGGTCCATCCGGAGGACCCCGTCCAGCCGGCCGAGCTCGGCGAGCACCGGCCGGAGCGGGTGCTGGCGGTGGAGCTCGTCGGAGCGGTAGGTGAGGACCATCAGCACGGGAGCGGTGCGGAGGTTCCGGCTGAGGAAGGCGATCAGGTCGCGGCTGGAGCTGTCGGCCCAGTGGACGTCCTCGATGAGGAGGATCACCGGGTGGCGCTCCGCGAGCCGTTCCAGCAGGGTGAGGATCTGTTCGAAGAGCCGTGCGCGGGCGGTGTCGCTCTCCGTGTCGCCGCTCGGCTCGCCGAACTCGGGGAGCAGCCGGGCCAGGTCGCGCGCCCCGCCCTCGGGGAGCAGGGCCGCGACCACCTCGGCGCCGCACTCGCGGACGAGCTGGCGGATCGCCGCGGTGAACGGCGCGTAGGCGAGGCCCTCGGTCGACAGCTCCACGCAGCCCCCGTTGAGCACGTGGGCGCCGTCGGCCGTGGCCCGTTCCGCGAAACACCCGAGCAGCCGTGACTTGCCGACGCCCGCCTCGCCACCGAGCAGCACGGTCACCGCCGCGTCCTTCCGGGCCTGCTCGAACGCCTCGGTCAGGTCCGCAAGCTCCCGCTCCCGCCCCACAAAGACGGGACTTACCGCCCGACCAACCATGTCTGCCAGCATGTCATGCCTTAAAGATGTGATCTCCCTATTTTTCGCTCGGTGAAATCGGTGGTTCAGGGGGGCAGTGAGGCCCGGCCGGGCAGATGGGAACGGCCGGGCGCTCGGGGCGGGGTCATGCCGGGATGATCTTGCCGAAGAAGCCCCTGCGGCGCTTCTCGGAAGAGTGGGCCTTCCTGTCCTCCTGCGCCTCAAGGGCGCGGCGGTAGTTGTCCGCCTCCTCGCGGAGTTCGCTGGTCCGGTGGGCGATCATCTGAAGGTGGAACTCGGGACCCATGAGGGTTCCTTCCTGGTGTGGCGCCTCGCGGCGCGCTTTCCTTACAGACTCAAGGTTCGTCCTAAGGCCCCCGGTCCCACATCGGGAGGATGTCCTATCTCCCGGACGCTTCCCGCCCCCGCACTACCTAGATCACGCCTAGGCCGTCCCGGCACTACCTAGACGGCACCGATTCGCCTCTCCGGCAGGGGCCCCGGCCCCCGTGCCCCCCGGAACGACCCCGCGCCACCGCCGGGCCCCCGGGCGGCAGGGCGCCCCCGCGCGCGGGGGCGGTCGGCGGATGTTGACGAAAACCGGCGGGGCCGCTGGGCAGGGTCCAGTTTGGAAGTAATCACACCAGTAGGCATGCTGGAGAGGTGTCAACTATGACGACCTCGCTCACCGACGTTGCAACGTCCAACGTCGCGCTGCGAAGCTTCCTGCACGGCCTGCCCGGTGTCGACCGCGTGGGCGCCGACCAGCGCGCCGCGATGCTCGGCACCCGATCCATCAAGACCACGGCCAAGGCCCGGGCCATCGACCTCGCCATCGGCATGGTGGACCTGACGACCCTGGAGGGCGCGGACACCCCGGGTAAGGTCCGCGCGATGTGCGCCAAGGCCGTCCACCCCGACCCGGCCGACCCCTCCGTGCCCAGGGTGGCCGCGGTGTGCGTCTACCCCGACATGGTCGCCGAGGCCGCGGCGGCCGTGAAGGGCTCCGGTGTCAAGGTGGCCAGTGTCGCGACCGCCTTCCCCAGCGGGCGCTCCTCGCTCGACGTCAAGATCGCCGACACCACCTTCGCGGTGGCGGCCGGCGCCGACGAGATCGACATGGTCATCGACCGGGGCGCGTTCCTCTCGGGTGACTACCTCAAGGTCTTCGAGGAGATCGTCGCGATCAAGGCCGCGTGCGGCGACGCCCACCTGAAGGTGATCCTGGAGACCGGCGAGCTGTCCACGTACGACAACGTGCGCCGCGCGTCCTGGCTGGCCATGCTCGCCGGGGGCGACTTCATCAAGACCTCCACCGGAAAGGTGCAGCCCGCCGCGACCCTCCCCGTGACGCTGGTCATGCTGGAGGCGGTCCGCGACTTCCTGGCCGCGACCGGCCGCAAGGTCGGGGTGAAGCCCGCGGGCGGCATCAAGACCACCAAGGACGCGATCAAGATGCTCGTCCTGGTCAACGAGACCGTCGGAGACGGCTGGCTCGACCCCGACTGGTTCCGGCTCGGCGCCTCCAGCGTCCTCAACGACCTGCTGATGCAGCGCCAGAAGCTGGCCACCGGCAGGTACGCGGGTCCCGACTACTTCACTCTCGACTAAGGCGTTCACATGTTTGAGTACGCACCGGCGCCCGAGTCGCGTGACGTCGTCGACATCAGGCCGTCCTACGGCCTGTTCATCGGCGGCGAGTGGGTCG
Organism: Streptosporangium sp. H16; assembly: GCF_051918855.1. NCBI lineage: Bacteria > Bacillati > Actinomycetota > Actinomycetes > Streptosporangiales > Streptosporangiaceae > Streptosporangium > Streptosporangium sp. H16. The sequence goes on along the minus strand of NZ_JBPXMD010000021.1, from coordinate 96,410 downwards.
ACTCCCAGGGTGAGAACCGCAACAAGACCGTCAACCCGGCCTCCGAGGAGGTCCTGGCGGAGGTCGCCTGGGCCACCGAGGCCGATGTCGACCGGGCGGTCCAGGCCGCCCGCAAGGCGTTCGGCGTCTGGTCGGCGATGCCCGGCTCGGAGCGGGCCAAGTACCTGTTCCGGATCGCGCGCATCATCCAGGAGCGCTCGCGCGAGCTGGCCGTCCTGGAGTCCCTGGACAACGGCAAGCCGATCCGCGAGTCCCGCGACGTGGACCTGCCCCTGGTAGCGGCCCACTTCTTCTACTACGCCGGCTGGGCCGACAAGCTCGGCCACGCCGGGTACGGTCCCAGCCCGCGCCCGCTCGGGGTGGCCGGCCAGGTCATCCCGTGGAACTTCCCGCTGCTCATGCTCGCGTGGAAGATCGCGCCCGCGCTGGCCTGCGGCAACACGGTCGTCCTCAAGCCCGCGGAGACCACCCCGCTGACCGCGCTGCTGTTCGCGGAGATCTGCGCGCAGGCCGACCTGCCGCCCGGCGTGGTCAACATCGTGACGGGCGCGGGCGAGACCGGCGCCGCCCTGGTGAACCACCCCGACGTGAACAAGGTGGCCTTCACCGGCTCCACCGAGGTCGGCCGCCAGATCGCCAGGTCGGTCGCGGGCACCGGCAAGAAGGTCACCCTGGAGCTCGGCGGCAAGGCCGCGAACATCGTCTTCGAGGACGCCGCGCTCGACCAGGCCGTCGAGGGCATCGTCAACGGGATCTTCTTCAACCAGGGCCACGTCTGCTGCGCGGGCTCCCGGCTGCTGGTGCAGGAGTCGATCGAGACGGAGCTGCTCGACGCGCTGAAGCGGCGGCTCGGCACCCTCCGGCTGGGCGACCCGCTGGACAAGAACACCGACATCGGCGCGATCAACTCCGCGGCCCAGCTCGCCAAGATCCGCGAGCTGTCCGACCTGGGGGAGGCGGAGGGCGCCGAGCGCTGGTCCCCGGCCTGCTCGCTGCCCGACAAGGGCTTCTGGTTCCCGCCGACCATCTTCACCGGCGTCGCCCAGTCGCACCGGATCGCCCGCGAGGAGGTCTTCGGCCCCGTCCTTTCCGTGCTGACCTTCCGCACCCCGGCCGAGGCGGTGGAGAAGGCCAACAACACCCCGTTCGGCCTGTCGGCGGGCGTGTGGACGGAGAAGGGCTCGCGCATCCTGTGGATGGCGGACAGGCTCCGCGCCGGCGTCGTCTGGGCCAACACCTTCAACCGGTTCGACCCCACCTCGCCGTTCGGCGGCTACAAGGAGTCCGGATACGGGCGCGAGGGCGGACGGCACGGGCTGGAGGCGTATCTCGATGTGTGAGCATCACAGGGCCAGACGCCGCCCCCGCCGTGCCCAGAGCACCCGGGGCCACGGCTTCGCCCGCGCCGGACGGCCGGTGCTGCGGGGCTGGTTCGCCCACCGGTGCGGCGTGAGCCGCTGCGGTCAGATCTTCGTGCCGGCCCGGCTGGCGCAGCAGGAGAGCTCGTGGAGAGGGCTGGGAAATGAGTAAGGCGGAGCGGCCGGGCCGGGCGAGGGCGGGCAAGCAGGCGGGTGCCCCCGCGGCGGACGGTACGGGCGAGGACGCCGGGAACCGTACCGGCGAGGGCGAGGCGAGCCGCGGGTCCGCACGGCTCGCCGTGCGCAAGACGTACAAGCTGTACATCGGCGGGGCGTTCCCGCGCTCCGAGAGCGGAAGGTCCTACGCCGTGGCCTCCTCCAGGGGCGACTTCCTCGCCAACGCCTCCAAGGCCTCCCGCAAGGACGCCCGCGACGCGGTGACGGCCGCGCGCAAGGCCTTCGGCGGCTGGTCGGGCGCCACCGCGTACAACCGGGGGCAGATCCTCTACCGCGTCGCCGAGATGCTGGAGGGCCGCAGGGCCCAGTTCGCCGCCGAGCTGGCGGAGACCGGGACGAGGAAGGCCGGGGAGGTCGTGGACGCGGCCGTCGACCGGCTGGTCTGGTACGCCGGGTGGTCCGACAAGATCGCCGCCGTCGCCGGATCCTCCAACCCGGTCGCGGGGCCCTATTTCAACATCTCCTCGCCGGAGCCGACCGGCGTGGTCGCGGTGGTCGCCCCCGACGAGCCGCTGCTGGGGCTCGTCTCGGTGATCGCCCCGGTGATCGTCACGGGCAACACCTGCGTCGTGATCGCGAGCGAGCGCGCCCCGCTGCCCTCGATCACCCTGGCCGAGGTGCTCGCCACCTCGGACCTGCCCGGCGGGGTGGTGAACATCCTCACCGGCTCGGTCGCCGAGATCGCCCCCTGGCTGGCCGCGCACATGGACGTCAACGCCCTCGACCTCACCGGGGTCGCCGACGAGGGCCTGGCGGTCGCGTGCGAGGAGGCGGCGGCGGAGAACCTCAAGCGTGTCTTCCGCCCCGCCACGACCGCGACCGACTGGTCCGCCGATCCCGGCACCAGGCGCCTGACGGCCTTCCTGGAGACCAAGACCGTCTGGCACCCCACCGGCGTCTGACACGCCCGGCCTGCCGCGTCCGGCCCCGCCAGGTCCGCCCTGTGGGCTCCGGCGCGCCAGGCTCCACGGCGTCCGGTCCGTGACGCCTGGTCCGCGACGTCTGGTCTGCCAGGTCCGGCCTGCCGCGTCCGGCCTGCCGCGTCCGGTCCCGCCGGGCCTGGCGGGGCCGGTGGTCAGGGGAGCGGGGCGTGGCGGGTCCAGGGGTGGGCGGCCTCCAGCTGGCCGGCCAGGGCCAGGAGCTGCGTCTCGCCGCCCGGTGCCGCGACGAGCTGGACCCCGATCGGCATGCCGTTGGAGTGCCTGCCGTAAGGGACGTTCATGGCCGGCCAGCCGGCCATGTTCCACGCCGCGGTGGCGGGCGCGTACGCCAGGTTGACGCGGACGTTGGCCAGCAGCCCCCGGCGGCCCCAGCGTTCGGCGGGCGGCGGCACGGCGGCGAGCGTCGGGGTGACGAGCACGTCGGCGTTCCCGAACCACTGGTCGGCGCCGTACGCGCGCCAGCGGTCGCGGCCCGCCGCGCCGTCCGCCCCGAACCTGGCGAGCAGCCGGCCCATCCTCGCCAGGGACCTGGTGCGCCGTTCCATCCCGCGCGGGTCGAGGCCCTCGACGTCGCCCCTGGCGCACGCGAACCAGGTGGCCACGGCGGCGGCGCCGACCCGGAGGGACATCCGCTCGGCGTGGTCCACCACGGTGTGCCCCGCCGCGCCCAGCGCCTCCGCCGCCCCGGTCACCGCCCGCTGGAACTCGGCGTCCACCGAGAGCCCCGGCGGCAGCGGCATCGGCGCGACCGCGACCCGCAGCCTCAGCGGTTCCGACAGGGTGAGCCCGCCCGGATAGTCGTCGATGGCGCGGCCCACGCCCAGGGCCTCGCTCTCCCCGGGCGTCGCCAGCGACATGTCGTTCGCCATGACGGCGAGGGCGAGGGCGAGGTCGGCCACGGTGGTGGCCAGCGGCCCGTTCTCCGACATCCCGTACCAGTCGTGCTCCGGCGGCGGGACCAGCCCGTGTCCCGGCTTGATCGAGAGCAGGCCGCAGCAGGCGGCGGGGATGCGCAGCGAGCCCAGCCCGTCGTTGCCGTGGGCCAGCGGGACCATCCCCGCCGCCACGGCCGCCGCGCTCCCGCCCGAGGAGCCGCCGGGGGTGCGGCTCGGATCCCACGGGTTGCGGGTGACGCCGTACACGCTGTCGGAGAATCCGGCCAGGCACAGCTCCGGCACGTTGGTGATGCCGACGACCACCGCGCCCGCCGCCCTCAGCCTGGCGACCACGGGATGATCCTCGTCCGCGGGCACGTCGGACGTCGCCGCCGAACCGTTGCGCGACGCCTCCCCGCGGGTCGCGACATTGTCCTTAATCGCGATCGGCACGCCGGCGAGCGGCAGCACGGACAGGTCCTCCCGCTCCTGCAGGGCCCGCGCCTCGGCCAGCGCCCGCTCGGCGAGGACCACGCGGAACGCCCCGACCCGCCCGTCGCGCTCGGCGATGGCGTCGAGGTGCTCGGCGACCACCACGGGTGCCGTGACCTTCCCCCGTCGCACGGCATCCGCGATCTCCACTGCGGAACTTCCCACCCACGACATGCACCGAGTGTGGTCTGGCGAGTGCGTAAGGGGAAGCGTCCCACGTCTCAATCAGATGACTTGTCCGGCTCATCGGCGTTATTTCGCCCGGCGCGACCGGGCTTCCGGCCCGCCGGGGTCAGCGGCGGGGGTTGGTACGGCGGGTGGCGGTGGCCGACAGGGGATCGTCGGGCCAGGGATGCCGGGGATAGCGCCCGCGGAGCTCGGCGCGGACCGCGCGGTAGCCCTCGCGCCAGAAGGAGGCCAGGTCGGCGGTGACGGCGGCCGGGCGGCCCGCGGGGGAGAGCAGGTGGATCACCAGCGGGACCCCGGCGACGCGCGGGGCCTCGGCCCAGCCGAACAGCTCCTGCACCTTGGCCGCCAGCACCGGCCGCTCGCCCGAGTAGTCGATCCTGACCCGCGACCCGCTCGGCACCTCGACCCGCTCCGGGGCCACCTCCGCCAGCCGGGCGTTCCACGGGACCAGGCGGTGCAGCGCGGAGACCACGTCGAGGCGCTCCAAATCCGACCGGCGGCGGACTCGCGACAGCTCGGGCTCCAGCCAGCGGTCGGCCGCGCCGATCAGCGCGTCGTCGTCCGTCGCGGGCCACGGGTCGCCGAGCGTGCGGCGGCAGAAGGCCAGCCGCTCGCGCAGGGCCACGGCCTCGGGCGTCCAGCGCAGGATCGACAGGCCCTCCGCGCGCAGGCCCTCCAGGACGGCGGGCCGCACGTCGGCGCCGCGGAGCGCGCCGCTGGACAGCTCGATCGCGCCCAGCCGCTCCACCCGCCGCGCCGACACGTCGCCGCGCCGCCCTCCCGGCGGGGTGCGCCAGGTGATCTCCTCACCGGAGCTGTACAGGGAGGCCGCGGCGAGCCTGGCGATCTCCTCGTCGATCACCACCGCCTGCCTGATCCTGGCGGACGCCGCTCCGGTGGGCCGGTCGGCGACCGCGACGGCCAGCCACTCCGCCGTCTCCAGCCGCGACCCGCGCGGCAGCTCCGCGGCCGTTCCCGAGGCCATCAGGTACGAGCCGCCGCGCCGCCGCGCCACGCGCTCCGGGTAGGCCAGCGCCACGACCGTCCCGGCCACGGCGTCGTCGCCCCCGGTCGCCCCGCCGTCCCCCGGCCGGACGGCACCCGCCGCCTTCCGGCCCGCACGCCGGGCGGTGCCGGGCACGGCCCGCGCCAGGCGTCCCGCCTCCTGGCGCCAGCGGGCGGAGAAACCGTCACCGCCCCGGCGCGCGGAGCGCCAGACCGCCACGAGGTCGTCGCCCGCGTCCCTGGGCAGTTGCTCCGACAGCAGCGCCACCACCTCGGCGGCCCGGGACCCGGCGCCGATCCCGTCCGCGCCGGTGTCCGTGCCGGCGTCGATCAGGGCACGCGCCAGGCGCGGATGGACCCCGACCCCCGCCATCCGCCGTCCCCGGTCGGTCACCCGGCCCGCGGGGGGGAGATCGGGCGAGTGCTCCGGCGCGCCCGTTGGCCGCGGCGTGCCGGGAGAGTCCAACGCGCCCAGGGCGTACAGGGTGCGGCGGGCGGCGTCCATCGCGGCGGCCGGCGGCGCGTCGAGCAGGGCCAGGCCGGTGGCGGCCGGATCGCCCCAGCAGGCGACCTGGAGGGCGAAGCCGGTCAGGTCGGCGAGCGCGATCTCGGGTCGCGCGTGCTCGGGCAGCCGGTCGTGCTCGGCCCGCGACCAGCACCGGTAGACCACGCCCGGCGCCTCGCGGCCCGCCCGCCCCGCCCGCTGGACGGCCGAGGCCCTGGACGCGCGGACGGTGGTGAGCGAACCGAGACCGCGCGCGTGGTCGGTACGGGGCTCCCTGGCCAGGCCGGAGTCGACCACGATCCGCACGCCCGGCACGGTCAGGCTCGACTCGGCGACCGAGGTGGCGAGCACCACCCTCCTCCCGTCGCCCGGGGACAGGACCGCGTCCTGGACGCGGGCCGGGGCCTGGCCGTGCACCTGGAGGACCTCGACGCCGGCCTGGCCAGGGAGCATCGCGGCCACCCGGCCGATCTCGCCGACGCCCGGCAGGAAGCAGAGCACGTCCCCCTCGTGCTCGGCCAGCGCGCGCCGTACGACACCGGCGACGTGGGCCAGGAACGCCGGGTCCACCCGCATGCCGTGGGGCGGTGCGATGGTCCCGGTGGGCGGTGCCCAGACGGGCGTGACCGGGTGCATGGTGCCGGAGGCGTGCACGATCGGCGCGGGTTCGCCGGGTTCGCCGGGTTCGCCGGGTTCGCCGGAGGCATCGGAGGGGGCGGTGTCGCCGGGCGCGGGGGGATCGCCGGTGGAGCCGAGGAGACGGGCCCAGGGGGCGGCGTCGGCGGTGGCGGAGGTGGCGACGATCCGCAGGTCGGGGCGGAGCGCGGCGCGGACGTCGAGGAGGAACGCCAGCGCGGTGTCGGCGTCCAGGTGGCGCTCGTGGCACTCGTCGAGCAGGACCGCGTCCACTCCTTCGAGCTCGGGGTCGCGCTGGAGCCGCTGCAGGAGGACTCCCGTGGTGACGACCTCGACGACCGTCCTCGGACCCACCCTGCGCTCGCCGCGTATCGAGAACCCGACCTCCACCCCCACCTCGGACTCCAGCAGCCACGCCATCCGCCTCGCCGCCGCCCGTACCGCCATCCGCCTCGGCTCGGCCACGATCACCCGCCTGGGCGCCGAGCCGTCGAGGAGCCCGGCCAGCGCGAGCGGGACGAGCGTGGTCTTGCCGGTGCCCGGGGGAGCGGTGAGCACGGCGACGCCCCGCCCGTCCAGCGCCGCGAGCAACTCGGGCAGAACGTGACGTACGGGCAGGCCGGACCAGTCGGAACGCACCCGTCCAGTGTCCCCGAGTCCGGTACCGGGTGAGACGCGGCGATCACCTGGAGCCCGTGGAGACCGGGGAACCCGAGGAGACCGGACAGCCCGGGAAGCCCGTGGAGCCAGCGGAAGCCGTGGGGCCCAGGCGGTCCGGTCGGTCCGCGGTCCGGAGGTTCGTGAGATCCGGGGAAGGGGAGGCCCGCCCGCCACCGTGTGATCCATAACGCGGGGGCGAAGAGTGTGTCTCGGGAACATGTCAAACGGGTTACGACGGTTTTAACGTGCGCTGGTAAGGGCCGGTGATACAGGTCACAGGGCCACAAAGGAGCACCTCATGGCAGCATCCCTTCCGGCGGGTCTTCTCCGCATCCTTCTCACCCTGTCGCTCGGACTGCTCGGACTCCTCGGCGCGGCGACCGCGACGACGTCTCCCGCCCGGGCCGCGTCGCTCGTCCAGGTCGGCTCGTTCGGCAGCAATCCCGGCAACCTCACCATGTACAGCTACCGGCCCGACGGCTCGACCGCCGGACGCCCGCTGGTGGTCCTGCTGCACGGCTGCACGCAGAACGCGAGCGGCTACTTCGCCAACTCGGGATGGCGTAAGTACGCCGACCAGTCGGGATTCACCCTCGTGCTGCCGCAGACCGGCAGCGCGAACAACTCATCGAGCTGCTTCAACTGGTTCGAGACCGGCGACACCACCCGGGGCCAGGGCGAGGCCGCCTCGATCCGCGCCATGGTCGCCTACGCGGTCTCCACCTACGGGACCGACCCGGCGCGCGTCTACGTCTCCGGCCTGTCGGCGGGCGGGGCGATGTCGGCCGTCATGCTCGCCACGTACCCGGACGTCTTCGCGGGCGGCTCGATCGGGGCGGGGCTCGCCTACCGGTGCGCCGCCAGCCTGCTCCAGGCCTCCACCTGCCAGTACGGACCGGTCGGCAAGACCCCGCAGCAGTGGGGCGACCTGGTGCGCAACGCCCACTCCGGCTACTCGGGACCGTACCCGCGCGTCGCGATCTGGCAGGGGCTGTCCGACTACACCGTCGTCCCGGCCAACGCGGCCCAGCTGCGCGACCAGTGGACGAACGTGCGGGGCGTCTCGCAGAGCCCCACCTCCACGCGCGGCCTCACCGGCGGCACCTCCCTGAAGGTGTACGGGAACGACGTGGTGCGCGTGTACGAGATCACCGGCATGGGACACGGCCTGCCGATCGATCCCGGCGGCGCCGCCGACCAGTGCGGCAGCGCGGCGGCCTACTTCCTCGACACCATCTGCTCGGCCTACCACGACGCGCAGTTCTTCGGCCTGACCGGTGGCACGCAGCCGACCCCGAACCCGACCCCCACCCCGACCCCAACCCCGACGGGGCCTCAGACCTGCGTCAGGGCGAGCAACTACGCCCACACCGTCGCCGGACGGGCCTACCAGTCCGGCGGCTACACCTACGCCAACGGGTCCGACAACGCCATGGGCCTGTGGAACGTCCTCGTCACGCACGGTCTCAAGCAGACCGGTCCCAACCACTGGGTCGTCGCCGACAGCGAGTGCTAGCGATCCTGCGGACGGCGGGAACCCGAACGCGACCGGCCGACCGGCTGATCAGCCGACCGGCCGGTCGTTCGCGACATCGCCCGCGTCGCGGGCGCGCAGCGGCCGATGCGCCTCGGTGTGTCCACGGCGCGTGCGACCATCCCGCGCCGATCGAGGACGAAACCATCCGAGATCATCGACCCCGGCCGGAATCGGGGGCTACGGGCGCGAGGCGTCTCGCAGGGATTCGGCGGCGGTGAACAGGGAGGCTCCCAGAAGGACGACGTCCTTCACCAGAAACTGGCCCGCGAGGGAGAGCTTCGGCTCCCCGCGCCTTTCCTGCCAGGCCTCCGGCGTGGTGATCAGGAAGCTGAGCGTGGTGGTGAACATCCCCGCCGCCGCCAGGCTGCCGAGCGCCGAGGCCCTGGGGGCGAACGACTTCGCCGCGATCAGCGATCCGATGACGATCTCCGCCACGCCGATGAGCCTGGCCAGCCGCCGTTCGCCGAGCATGGTGGCGAGTCGCGAGAACGGCGGGCTCGAGGTGATCAAGGGGCGGATGTTCTCGACCTCGTAGTCTTCGAACTTGAGCCGCCCGATCATCACCAGGTTGAGCGCCAGCCCGAAACGAAGCGTGGAGGCCCCCGCGATCTGGAGATTGCCGGCGGCCGTGGATCGCGTTCTCATACAGGTATCCCCTCGCATGTGCGTCGCGAATGTCCTGCGTGTGGCCAGTCTACGCCGGGCTGTATTCAGGGCCGCCGAGCAGGACCGCATGCCGGACGGGGAGTGCGGGGGCATCGGCCCACGAGCCGATGGAGCGCTCCGTCGGCTCGATCGTTCTGGTGTGCCGGCACCTGCCCGGCACGCCCGGCTCGTCACCGGCGTCGGGAGTCAGGTGGTGTCGCCGATGGCGCGGGCGGCGTTGATCAGGCCGATGTGGCTGAAAGCCTGCGGGAAGTTGCCGAGGGGCTCCCCGGTGGCCGAGTCGACCTCCTCGGCGAGCAGACCGACGTCGTTGGCGTACGACGCGGCGGTCTCGAACGCCCGCCTGGCCGCGGCACCCTCTCCCGTGAGGGCCAGGGCCTGCGCGAGCCAGAAGGTGCACAGCAGGAACGTGCCCTCCTGGCCGGGGAGCCCGTCGGCGGCGTGGTAGCGGTGCACCAGGCCTCGGTCGTCGGTCAGGTGGGTGGCGATGGCGTGCACGGTGGACCGCACCCGCGGATCGTCCGGGGAAAGGAACCCGACCATGGGCATCACCAGCACGGCGGCATCGAGGTCGGTGCCGTCGAACGTCTGGGTGAAGGCACCCGCACGCTCGTTCCAGCCCCGGGTCAGGATCGCGGCGCGGATCTCCTCGCGAGTGCTCGTCCAGTCGGCGATCCGGGCGTCGGCCCCCAGCATCGGGGCCAGCGCGATGGCCCGATCCAGTCCCACCCAGCACATCAGCTTGGAGTGCGTGAAGTGGCGGCCGGGCCCGCGGACCTCCCACAGGCTCTGGTCCGGCTCCCGCCAGCGACGGGCGGCGGTCTCAGCCACCCCGACCAGAAAAGCGCAGGTGAACGGCTCGAGAGGGCCGGTGTCGCAATAGATCTGATGGGCCGCGTCGAGTAGCTCCCCGTAAACGTCGATCTGGCGCTGGCGCCAGGCGTCGTTGCCGACCCGCACCGGCGCGCTGCCCCGCCAGCCGCGCAGGTGCGGCAGGTGCCGTTCGCTCAGGTCGCGCTCGCCGCCCACGCCGTACATGATCTGCAGGTCGATGCCCCGGTCGAGCTGGGTGGCGCAGGCGTTGGCGAGGAAAGTGAAAAAGGCGGTCTCCTCGACCTCGCAGGTGGCGGTGGACAGGGCCTGCAGGGTGAAGCTGGCGTCCCGGATCCAGGTGTAGCGGTAGTCCCAGTTTCGCTCCCCGCCGATGCTCTCGGGCAGGGAGGTGGTGGCCGCGGCCACGATGGCCCCGGTGGGGGCGTACGTCATCGCACGCAGCACCCGGCCGCTCTGGTTCACCTGTTCACGCCATGGGCCTTCATAGTCGGCGTGATGCCGTGACCAGGAGCGCCAGCCCGAGACGGTGTCCTTCGCCCGGCGCGCGATGTACGAGGGAGTGCGGCACGACGGGTCGGGCGCCCACGCCCAGCCGGCCTGCAGGGCGAACCCCAGGCTCTGCCCGGCGCGCAGGGTGACGGCGGTGTCCGCGACCGAGCCGCTCACCCGCAGCTCGACGGGGCTGGACAGGGCGAGGACGTTGGCCCCGCCACGCGAGATCAGGCCGCCTCGGACAGGCCGCATCAGGGGGTGGACGAGCCCGAACTCGGGTCGCGGCACGTACGCCACCTCCACAGGCACGCGACCTTCGACACAGGTCACCTGACGCAGGAGCAGGCCGGGCGAGGACATGCCCAGCGAGTGCCCGCGTTCCCGGCCGCCCAGGGCGAGCGCGTCGAGGAGCACCACGGTCCCGTCCCGGCAGCGGAAGGTGGTCTCGAGCACCAGGGTGTGCTCCAGATACCGGCGGGTGACCTCGGTGGGGCCGGTGGGGCGGATCGACCAGTACCCGGCGTCCTCGTCGAGCAGCCGGGCGAAGAGCGCCGGACTGTCGAATCGCGGCAGGCACAGCCAGTCCACCGAGCCGTCGGAGGTGACCAGCGCGGCGGATCGACAGTCCGACAGCAGGGCGTAGTCGTTGATCGGTCGCGTACTCAATGGGCACCTCGTCCATCCCCCGGGAAGGATCGTGGAGTTCGCGGCGAGCCATGCGGCCCAGGCGGCCCGGGTGGTTCGGGCGGCCCGGGTGGTTCGGGCGTGGGGGAAGGGGGCCTGCCCTGTCTCTTCCCGCTTTTCACCAAGACCGCTCACTTGACGGGTGAAATTCTTTTCCCGGGTGAAGAGATGGCCAGGAAGAGCGCGGTGACGGCCGGCTCCTCCGGACCAGCCGTGATCATTTGCCGGACAGGCTCTAGGCCGAGGGGTCGAGGACCCCGAAGCTCACCAGGGCGATGATGATGATCCCGAGGGCGATCCGGTAGATCACGAAGCCGGTGAAGCGGTGGGTGCTGATGTACTTCAGGAACCACGAGACCGCCAGGTAGCCCACGATGAACGAGATCACGGTGGACAGGATCGTGGGGCCCCACTCGGGCGCCGCGCCCTCGCCGATCTTGAACAGCTCCAGGAAGCCCGCGCCCAGCACGGCCGGGATGGCGAGCAGGAAGGAGTACTTCGCGGCCTCCTCGCGGCGGTAGTCCAGCAGCAGCCCGGCGCTGATGGTGCCGCCGGAGCGGGACACGCCGGGGATCAGGGCGAGAGACTGGGCGAAGCCGTAGATCAGGGCGTGGGTGAAGCTGAGGTGCCGCTCCAGGGTGAGCCTGTTGCGGGCGGTGTGGTCGGCGAACCACAGGATCAGGCCGAAGACGATCAGCGTCGTGCCGATCAGGCGCAGGTCGCGGAAGGCGCCCTCGATGGAGTCCTTGAAGAGCAGGCCGAGCACCACGATCGGGATGGTGCCGACGATGACGTACCAGCCCATCCGGGCGGCGTAGTGGCCGCGCAGGTCGGGGGTCCACAGGGACCGCGTCCAGGTGGAGATGATCTCCCAGATCTCCTTGCGGAAGTAGATGACCACCGCGGCCTCGGTGCCGAGCTGGACGACCGCGGTGAACGCGGCTCCCGGGTCCGGCCAGCCGAAGAACGCCGACACGACCCTGATGTGGGCACTGGAGGAGATCGGCAGAAACTCCGTCAATCCCTGAATCAGCCCGAGGACCACCGCTTCGAACCAGCCGATCACTTCAGCACCTTCCGTACCAGCGCGTGCGTAACCTACGCGAGGCTAGCGGAGCGGCGGAGCAACTGTGACCCGGCCGTTCGGCCGATGCCGGCCGCTCTTCTTTCGTGATCGGCCGTAAACCGAACCCGCCCGCCAGACGGTAGTCATCATCGGAGCACCGAGGCGGAGGCACGATGACCGAGTTCGCGGAGTACGTCGAGCAGCGCCATGAGCGGTTACTGCGAGCGGCGTATCTCCTCACCAGGGACTGGGCGATCGCCGAGGACCTAGTGCAGACCGCGCTGGCCAGGGCCTGGCTCGCCTGGCAGCGGATCGACGGCGATCCCGACCCGTACGTCTACCGGATCATCGCCAACACCCACGCCTCCTGGTGGCGACGGCGCTGGCGGCGGGAGATCCCGACGGGGGAGCTGCCCGACCGGCCGGACGGGCGGGACTTCGCGAGCGACGTCGGCGACAGGGACGCGCTGTGGACGGCGATCGGCACCCTGTCGGGGCGCCAGCGCGCGGTGGTCGTCCTGCACTACTTCGAGCACATGCCGCTGACCCAGGTGGCCGGGGTGCTCGGATGCTCGGTCGGGACGGTGAAGAGCCAGCTCAACAGGGCTCTCACCCGGCTCAGGGTGGACCGGGGGATCCAGGCGACGACGGGAGTACGCGGATGAGCAACACCGAGAACGACCTCAGGACGCTCCTGGAGGAGCGCGGCGCGGGCGGCTGCAGGGACGGCGGGGGTACGGCCCGGCTGGAGGCGATCCTCGCCAGGGGCCGGGCGATCCGGCGGCGGCGGACGGCGGCCACGGCCGCGGCGGTCGTCACCGCCGGGGCGCTCGCGGTCGCCGTGGTGGCGCCGTCGCTGTCCGCCGGAGGCGGGGCGGAGGCGCCGATCGTGGCCGTCGCCGCCGACCCCACGCCCGTTCCCCCGCCCGTTCCCACCGCCGTCCCACCTGTCCCCGGCAAGGACCTTCCCGCGACCGTCAACGACCTGCGGAATCGCCATGAAATGCGGCTGATTCACGCGTACCGGTCGAATACCTTGGGTGTGAAACGCACCCTGAAGTTCACCCCGACCAGTGTCTTCACCGGATTCCGGGTCGTCTGCGAGGACCCGAAGGCAGTGGTGGTCAAGATGACCGGGACGGGAATCCACAGATCGGGCTCCGCCCGCGAATGCGGCAGCGGCTGGCCGGGGCTGACCTCGCAGCACGACAAGGAGTCGGCGCCCCCCGGCTGGACGTCGCGCGAGCAGAGCGCGACGGTCTGGGTGCTTCCCCCCAGGCCGCGTATCTCCCGTGAAGCGCTCAAAAAGCTGAAGTGCCCGGAGAAGGAAGTGGAGAGGACGGGGATGTGCCGCGGGCATTACATGATCTCGGACCTGATAGGCCCGCGGATGGACACGCGGGTGCTGGAGCGGGTGCTGGCGAACGTGGGCAGCAAGCCCGGCCGCTGGGCGATCGGCGTCTACGACCGCCCGTCCTCCTGACCCGACCCCCCGATCCCCCCCCGATCCCCCGGCCCTCGGGACGACTCCCGTCAGACGGCTCGGCCGCGCGGGATCGCCACTGGAGATCCGTACGGCGTCGGGGCCGAACACCCTGCGGGTGATGTCCCGGCCGTGGAGCAGGTCGTGCGTCCCGCTGCTGAGCGCGGGGCCGGCGAGCGGGCCGGTTGTGGCGCTCGGCCCGGCGAGGGTGGCATATTGCCTGGGCACGGCCCGGAGGACGACGATCGGAGAACGGGAAATGACGGACAGGACGATCGCGGACTTCTGGTTCGACCCCTCCTGCCCCTACACCTGGATCACCTCCCGGTGGCTGGCGGAGGTGGAGCGGGTGCGGCCCGTCGAGGTGCGCCGGCACCTGATGAGCCTGTCGGTGCTCAACGAGGGCCGCGACGAGGATCCCGAGGGGGACACGGAGGGGTACCTGTGGGTGCCCGTGCGCGTCTGCATGGCCGTGCGGCAGGAGTACGGCCAGGAGGCGCTCGGGAGGCTCCACACCGCGATGTGGACCGTCGGGCGCGCTCGCGGGGATGACTGGGCCGGTTCCCTGCACGACTCCCTCGTCGCCGCCGGCCTGCCACCGGAACTCGCCGAGGCCGGGACGTCGACGGCCTACGACGAGGCGGTGCGCGCCTCGCACGCGGAGGGCATCGGCCTGATCGGCGAGCACGTCGGCACCCCGGTGGTCGCCGCCACCGGCCCCGCCACCGGTGGCGAGCGCGTGGTGTTCTTCGGCCCGGTGATCTCCCGGACCCCCGGGGGCGAGCAGGCGGGCCGCCTGTGGGACGGGACGCTGCTGGTGGCCGCGACCCCGGGGTTCCACGAGCTCAAGGGAGCCCCGCACGAGGAGCCCCGGCTCGACGATCCGAGCTGACGGACCGCGGGCCCCGGAGGGCCCTTCCGCGAGCGGTCCTTTTCGAAGGCGGTTCTTCCGAGAGCGGTTCTTCCGAGAGGGGTGCGACCCGCGTGCCGGGCCGTCCGGAGAGGTTCCGGACGGCCCGTGGAGGGGCGGGGAGGGGCGTGGAGAGGAAGGGCGGGCCGCACCCGGTCTCGCTCTCACCGCAGCCGGGTCACCGTCCCGCTCACTGGCTGGTCAGCTTGACGTCGTCCACCCCGGCCTCGACCAGGGAGGCGCCGGAGGCGTCACCGGCCTCGATCAGGATCCGGACGCTCTGCCCCGCGAAGGCGGAGACGTCGACGTTGGCCGCGCCCCAGGCGCCGTTGCGGTTGGAGGCCGCGCCGAGCTGCTGGAACACCTGGGTGGTGGTGGAGCCGACGACCTTCACCCGCAGGAAGTCGGCGCTGGAGGCGTTGGAACCGTGCGCCAGATACCAGGAGAACGCCAGCTTGAGCGTTCCCGTCGACGGCAGGGTGACCGCCGGCGACCGGACGCTGGTGATGCCTCCGTCGATGTCGTGTTCACCGGCCGAGGCGCCCGCGAGCCTGCCGGTGACCAGGTCGTTGGTGCCGCTGACGGTGGTGCCGAGCTGCTTGGCGCCGCTGGAGGTGGTGGCCGCCGGGTCGCCGCGCTCCCACTGGCCGGAGGTGGCGGTGTCGGTCCCGGACGGGTTGGTCGTCCAGCCGGTCGCGGTCTCGAAGGTGTCCTGCCAGACGACCGTCGGAGGTACGGCGGTCGCGGTCGTCCACACCGCGTAGGCGATGGCGTCGGCGTTGCGGTTCAGCGCGGTGTCGCTGATGTTGGACGTGGTGTCGCACGCCCGGTGGTAGCAGGGATCGAACGCCTGCCCCGCCGTACCGCCCCACAGGGTGGCCTGGGCGCTGGACTTGATGCCCTCGGCGCCGGTGAAGGTGCCGCCCGCGGGGATGCCGACGGCGATGAACGGCCCGTAGTCGGAGCGGCCGTCGAAGTCGGTGCCCCGGGTGGCCACGCCGATCGAGGTGAAGTACGCCTGGAGCGTCGACTCCAGCTGCGCCGAACCCGCCGGGCCGGGGCCCGAGCCGACACCGTCGGAGTTGTCGCCGTCGTAGACGAAGTATCCGGCGTTGGGCGAGCCGACCATGTCGAAGTTGTAGTAGCCCTTGACCTTGGCCCGCTCGGTGGCCGGGAGGTTGTTCACGTAGTACTGGGAGCCGCGCAGGCCCAGCTCCTCGGCGCCCCACCAGGCGAAGCGGAGGTGCTTGGTGGGTGCCAGCGACTGGCGGGAGACCTCCAGGGCGGTCTCCAGGATGGCGGCGCTGCCGGAGCCGTTGTCGTTGATGCCCGGTCCGGCGGTCACGCTGTCGAGGTGGGCGCCGACCATCAGGATGTCGTTCGGGTCGCCGCCCGGCCAGTCGGCGATGACGTTGTAGCCGGTCGCGCCGTTGTAGGTGAACGACTGCAGGGAGGTGGTGAATCCCGCGCCGTCCAGCAGGCCCCTGATGTAGTTGGCCGAGGCCAGGTAGCCGGGGCGGCCGTGGGCGCGGTTGCCGCCGTTGGCGGTGGCGATGGACTGGAGCTGGGTGAGGTGTGCCTTCAGGGCGGTCAGCGAGATGTCCGGTGGGACGGCGGCCGACGCCGACGGTGCGGTGAACGCCAACGGGATGGCCAGGATCGCCGCCATGCCCATGGTCCACAGACTGCGCATCATGCTCCTCGGGTTTGAGGGTGTGTGGGTCCCCCGAGCGGCGCGCACCCGTGGCGGGTGCGCGCCGTACAGCGTGGTGGTGCGCTTGCGGAACGGTCCCTAGCGGGCGGCGCCCTCGTGTGCCGCCGCGGTCCTCGCCGCGGACTTGGCCACCGCGGCGTTGCGGTCGGGAATGCCGGTCAGGTCGTAGGCGAAGTACGCGGTGGAGTAGCCCACGGCCTTGGAGTTGCGCTCGAGCGCGGCGGCGTTGATGTTGTCGATGCCGTCGCAGGCGGAGTGGTAGCAGGGGTCGTAGGCGATGCCCGCGGTCCCGCCGAACTTGGCGGCCTGCTCGGGCGTCTTGATGCCCTCGGCGCCGGTGAAGATGCCGCCGGCCGGGATGCCGTTGGCGATGAACGCGCCGTAGTCGGAGCGGCCGCTGAAGTCGGTGCCCTCGAAGGGCAGGTTGCGCTTGGCGTAGAACGCCTCCAGGCGCTTCTCGATCTCGGGGGAGCCCGCCGGTCCGGCCGGGGCGCCCTCGGCGTCGGAGTCGTCACCGTCGTACAGGAAGGTGGCGTCGTTCGGCGAGGCGACCATGTCGAAGTTCAGGTAGAGCCTGATCTTGTCCTTCTCGGACTGCGACAGGCCCGCGACGTACTGGTCGGAGCCGAGCAGGCCCAGCTCCTCGGCGCCCCACCAGGCGAAGCGCACCTTGTACTTGGTCGGCACGTGGGCCAGCTTCAGCGCGGTCTCCAGGACGGCGGCGCTGCCGGAGCCGTTGTCGTTGATGCCGGCGCCCTCGGGCACGCTGTCCAGGTGGGCGCCGACCGCGACGATCTCGCCGGACTTGCCCCAGCGGGTGTCGGCGATCAGGTTCTTGGTACGGCCGACCGTGGTCTCGGCGTCTACCTTCAGGCGGACGGTGGTGTTCGGGCTGTCGGCCAGGTCAAGGCCGACGGCCGTGCTCGCCATCACGATGGGGAAGCCGAAGCGCCACTCGATGATGTCGAAGACGAGCGGGTCGGTACGGCCGGGCTGGCCCTCGTTGAAGAAGATCACACCGGCCGCGCCGGCCGCCTTGGCGTTGGTGGCCTTGTCGACGAACGGGCAGGTGCCGCGCTGGATCAGCGCGATTCGGCCGGGGACGAACCCGGCGAAGTCAGAGGTCTCGCAACCCGCCGTCGAGGTGTTCGGGGTCGGCGCCGGCGGGATGACGGCGTCGACGACCTGCACCTGCGCGGTGACGTCGCCTCCGCTGGAGGAGACCACGGTCACGAAGTCGGCCGGGTTGGCGTAGGTCTTCGCCTCGGGAGCCGTCTGCTGCAGGACGGAGGGGCTCGCCTCCTCCCAGCTCAGCGGGAACTCGACGTCGGTCGTGGAGGTCTTGTACCCGGCCTTGCGCAGCTTGTCCTGCACGTAGGCGAGGGAGGCGTCGTAACCGGGCGTGCCCGCGGCGCGGTTGCCGCCGTTGGCGGTCGCGATCTCCTGGAACCTGTCCAGGTGCTTCTTGACGTTGCTGCCCTTGATCTGCGTCGCGAACACGTTGGCGAGGACGTCGGTGACGCCGGGGGACGTGGTGGTCGCGATGGTCGCGCTCGCCGGGACGGTGAAGGCGAGAGGGAGAGCGATGGCCGTGACCAGGGTGGCGGCCTGGACCATGCTGCGTCGTAACCTCAGGCGCATAGCGCTCCTCGGGGTGGAACGGAGGGGGATCCCCTATTACGTACATGGCGGAACGTACCGTGATCAACCGGTTTCGCCTAGATGCGCTGACGCTCAGGTGCACGAAAAGTTATCAAGCCGACCCTGACAGGGTTTTCTCAGGGATGTCTCGGGAACGGGTGAGTTCCGGTCGTTCGTTTGAAGAGACGAAGAACACCGATTCGGGGAGAGGTATCGTGCACCGTTCGAGAAACCACAAGATAATCGCCGGAGTCTGCGGCGGGATCGCGGAGACCCTCAACATGCCGCCCACCCTTGTCCGGGTGTTCTGGCTGCTGCTCTCGCTCATCCCGGGACCTCTGTGGGTCGCCTACGTGCTCATGTGGATCTTCGTCCCCAAGGCGCCCGCAGTCCGCTACTGAAAATAAGCTGGGGGCATGAGGCGACGCCCACTGTCCCTGGTCCAGGACGACCTGGTCGACTACGAGAAGGCAATGGAGCGGATGACCGACCTGGTCGGTCAGCGGCAGCGCGACGAGCGCCCCGACACGCTCTGGCTGCTCAGCCACCCGCAGGTGTACACCGTGGGCAGGCGAACCCCTGAGCAGCACCTGCCCGACCCCGCTCACGGCATCCCGGTCGTGAGCACGGGTCGTGGCGGGCAGCTCACCTACCACGGCCCCGGCCAGCTGGTCGGCTACCTGGTCGTCAAGCTCGACGAGGACGAGGGGATCGTCGACTACGTCCGCGAGGTCGAGCTGAGGCTCGTCGGCGCGCTCGGCGCGCTGGGTGTCCCGGCCGAGCGCCGCGACACCCCGCCGGGTTCTGAGCTGCTGACCGGTGTGTGGACGACCGGGACGGGACGCAAGATCGTCTCGATCGGCATGCGGCAGAGCCGCGGCGTCACCAGTCACGGGTTCGCCCTCAACGTCGACGGCGACCTGACCCCGTGGGGCTGGGCGGTGGCCTGTGGCATGCCCGACGTCGACATGACCTCCATGGGGCGGGAGGCCCCCGCCGCCGCGGCCATGGACCGGGTCCGCGCGGCGGTGGCGGAGGCCTTCGAGGCGAGCTGACCGGCCTTCCTGGGAATCTCCGAGCCGGTCGGGATCCGCGCGGGCCGGTCGTCGGGACGGTGCGGGTTCGCGGGCCGGCGCTCGGGGCGGTACGGGTTCGAGCGGTGACCGGCCCGGTCTCGGGGAGCGGGCCGGTCACCTCGTGCTCTCGGGGCCCCTCTGGGATCTCGGGGCCGAGGTCAGCCGATCGGCTCCTTGCCGGTCGGGTCGGCGGCCGTGCCGGTCGGGTCGAACGCCTCGGCCATGTCGATCGTGCGGCGCGGGCCGGTGAACCAGTGCCTGGCCGACAGTGTCCACCACAGGCCCACGGCCAGCACCATCACGCCGACCACGATCGGCGCGTAGTTGACCGCGGTCCAGGTGAAGTCGTCGCTGAACGGCACGGCGGCCGGGACCAGCGGCATGATGAAGTAGATCGAGACGATGAAGATCTCGACGATGGCGATCCAGCACATGACCTTGTACTTCGGCCCCAGCGTCCAGGGCCCCGGCTGGAACCGGTCGCCCATCCGCAGCCGGAGCCAGATCGGGATCGCGAAGGCGATGTAGAGGCCGATGACCGCCACCGACACGACCGCGTAGAAGGCCAGCGGCAGGCCGCCGGGGGCCTCGTACAACGCGGGCAGGGTGAGGATCAGCGCGGCCGCGCAGCCGAAGACGATCGCGTTGACGGGGGTCCGGTTGGCGTCGACCCTCGACCACAGGCGCCAGCCGGGGATGGCGCCGTCCCTGGAGAAGGCGTAGGTCATCCGGGACATCGAGGTCACGCAGCTCATCCCGCAGAAGAACTGGCCGATGGTGGAGATCGCGAAGATCGCCGTGGCCAGGTTGCCGGGGAGCGCGCTGTCGAAGATGGCGCCGACGAAGCCGCCCGCCTCGTTGACCGCGTCCACGTCGGTGGCCGCGAACAGGAAGGCGAGCAGCACGATCCAGCCGCCGATCGCCGAGTAGAAGATCGACTGCCACAGGCCCCTCGCGGCGGCGGTGGAGGCGCCCTGGGTCTCCTCCGACACGTGCGCGCACGCGTCGAACCCGGTGATCGTGTACTGGGTCAGCAGGAAGCCGAGCGGCAGCACGTAGAACCAGTACGACGAGTCGGAGAAGCCGGAGTTGTTGATCGTCTCGGTGAAGACGAACGACATCGACTGGTGCGAGTCGGGGCCGAAGACCAGGATCAGCACGACCGCCGCCGCGCCGAACACGTGCCACCACACCGAGATGTTCTGCAGCGTCGAGATCAGCCGGTGGCTGAAGATGTTGATCAGGGCGTGCAGCACGAGGATGACCGCGAACAGGATGAACGCGTTGGTCAGGCTGGGGTCCCAGCCGGCGAAGAACCGGCTGAGGGTGATGTTCAGGAAGGTCGCGCAGCCGTAGTCGACCGAGGCCGTCACGGCGATCAGGCCGATGAGGTTGAACCACCCGGTGAACCAGCCGTGGATCGGCCTGCCCATCTTCGCGGCCCACCAGTAGATGCCGCCGGCGGTCGGATAGGCCGAGACCAGTTCCGACATGCACAGCCCGATGATCAGAATGAAGATCGAGATCAGCGGCCACCCCCACGCGATGGCGACGGGGCCACCGTTGTTCCAGGCCTGGCCGAACGTGGTGAAGCAGCCGGCCAGGATGGAGATGATCGAGAAGGAGATGGCGAAGTTGGAGAAGCCGCTCCAGGTTCTGGAGAGCTCCTGCTTGTAACCGAGTTCCGCGAGGCGCTTCGCGTCCTCGTCGACGGAGCCGACCGATGTTGGCTTGGTCACTCAAGCCTCCTTGCGTGGTGGTGCGGGGGGTGGGGAGATCCGGCGCTCGCGCCCCGGACGTCGTCGACGAGCCGTCCGAACCCGGGGTCGTCCAGGTCCCGTACGGCTTGCGAGAACTTGTCGGCCGCCTCCGCCTCGTAGTCGAAGTCGGCGTCGGCCGCCTGCTCCTTGAGCAGCCCGTGGTGCACGGCGAACCAGAGCGTCCAGGTCAGGTTGGACATGATCAGGTTGAGCCGGACCCTGGAGGTGAGCCGCCGGTCGTCGGTGCCGAAGTAGGCGCGGGCCAGCCGGGTGGTCAGGTCGGGGTCGTAGTCCGCCTCGGCCGCGATGTCGCCCAGCTCGAAGGCCGGGTCGTTGTTCCCGGAGAGCTGGTAGTCGACGATCCTGACCTCGGCGCCGCAGCGGATGAAGTTCTCCGGCAGCAGGTCGTTGTGGCACGGCACCGTGGGCAGCGGATCGGCGGCCAGCGCCCGTTCGATCTCCGCCGCCGCGGGAAGACGGTCCTCGTAGCCGTCGGGTGTGCTCAGTTCGTGGGTACGGCAGAGGGCGAGGAACTCGTCGAGCTTGCGGAAGATGGAGAAGTCGTTGACGAACCTGGGTCCGGCGTGCAGCCGGCGGCAGGCCGCCGCGATGGGGCCGGGAATCGTCCGTACGGCGTGGGCGTCCAGGGTGGCGCCGTCGAGATACTCCAGGACCAGCGCGCCCGGCAGTCGGTGCAGCACCCTGGGGCCGACTCCCGCGTCCGCCGCGTGGAGCGTGTTGGCGATCTCCTGGTCGAGCGGTATGCCCAGGCCGGCCTCCGAGACCCGGGGATCCAGCACGCGCAGCAGCCATCGCTGCCCGTCGGCCGTGGTGAGCCGGGAGATCCGGTGGCTGAGACCACCCTTGATCAGAGTCTCGGTCACGGGCTGGTCAGCCCATTTACGGACGTCCGCTAGAGGATCTGGCATGCCGCCCTCCTTTGGCCTACCTTCATACCATTGATCCAATTCTGTGGACTAGGTGTTACAGAGGGGTTGCGCGCCTTGAAACTTCCCAGTTCCGCGCGGGCCGTCGTGATCGGCGGCGGGGTGGCCGGTTGCAGCGTCGCCTACCACCTGGCGAGGCTCGGCTGGACCGAGGTGATCCTCGTCGAGCAGCACGAACTCACCGAGGGGACCACCTGGCACTCGGCCGGATTCGTGGGCCAGCTCCGCTCCACGGTCACCCAGACCAAGATGATCATGTATTCGGCCGGCCTCTACCCCGAGCTGGCCGAGCTCACCGGGCTGGACCCGGGATGGCGCGGGGTGGGCGGCCTCCGCCTGGCGACCACGCCCGAGCGGGTGGAGGAGTCGCTGCGGCTGGCCGGGGCCGGGGAGACCTACGGCCTGGGCCTGGAGGTCGTCTCCGGCGCCGAGGCCAAGGAGATGCTCCCGCTGCTGCGCGCCGACGACGTGCGGGCCGCGCTCTGGCTGCCCGGGGACGGCTGGCTGGACCCGGCGCTGCTGGCCAGGGCGCTGGCGGCCGGGGCGCGGAAGCTGGGCGTGCGGATTCACACCGGGACCCGCGTGACGGGACTCGACGTGGCGAAAGGCGCGATCACCGGGGTACGGCTCGCGTCGGGGGCCGGGGGCTCCGACGGCTTCGAGGAGTGGTCGGTCCAGGCGGAGACCGTGGTCGTCGCGGCGGGCGCGGCCAGCGGGCGGGTCGGGCGGCTGGCCGGTGTCGATATTCCGGTCGTGCCAATCAAGCACCAATATGTCACCACCGAATCATTCGGGGTTCCGTCGTCCATGCCCACGGTGCGGGATCCGGACAACATTGTCTATTTCCGGGAAGAGAATGGCGGGATTCTGGTGGGCGGATATATTCGCGATCCAGAAATCTGGGACACGGTTGCTCCATTGGACGAGCCGCGAACCGTCTTTCCCCCGGATATGCCGAAATTTCGGGAATCGTGGGAATCGGCGGTGCGACGGGTTCCCGAGCTGGGCCGTACCGAGATCACGAAGGTCGTGCACGGCCCCGAGGCGTTCACCCCCGACGGCGAGTTCCTCCTCGGCGAGACCCCGGTCCGCGGGCTGTGGGCGGCGGCCGGCTTCTGCGTCCACGGCCTGGCCGCGGCCGGAGGCGTGGGCAAGGTCATGGCTGAGTGGATCGTGGATGGCTCGCCCGAGTACGACATGTTCGGCATGGACCTGCGGCGCTTCGGGGCTCATGCCCGCTCCGCGTCGTGGACCCGGGCCAAGGCCCTCGATTCGTACTCGAAGTACTACGACATCGTCTACCCCGGCGAGGAGCGCGCCGCCGCCCGGCCGCTCCGCCGCTCCCCGGCCTGGGTACGGCACGTGGAGCTGGGAGCGGCGTTCGGCGAGAAGTCCGGCTGGGAACGGGTCAACTGGTACGAGCCCGGCCGGGACCTTCCCCCGGACGACCGGAGCCCCCGCCCGGACGGCTGGGCGGGCCGGGTCTGGTCGCCCGCCGTGCGCGAGGAGTGCCTGGCCACCCGCGACGCCGCCGGTCTCTTCGACCAGACCTCGTTCTCCAAGCTGGAGGTGTCGGGGCCCGGGGCCCTGGAGGGGTTGCAGCGGGCGTGCGCCGGGCAGCTCGACCGGCCGGTGGGCTCGATCGTCTACACCCAGCTCCTCAACGAGCGCGGCGGCATCGAGGCCGACCTGACCGTCACCCGCCTGGCGGAGGACCGCTTCCGCCTGGTCACCGGCACCGCCTTCGGCGTCCACGACGCCGCCTGGCTGCGCGGCCGGGGCCTCGACGTCCGCGACGTCACCTCGGCGCACGCCTGCTACTGCCTGTGGGGTCCCAGGGCGCTCGACATCCTCGGTTCCGTCTCCGGCGACGACCTCACCTTCGGCTACATGAAGGCCAGGGAGATCAGCGTCGGGAACGTCCCGGTACTGGCCCAGCGGGTGACGTTCGTCGGCGAGTTCGGCTGGGAGCTGTACTGCCCGTCGGAGTATGGGCTGACGCTGTGGGACACGCTCACGGAGGCGGGAACGCCGCACGGCATGCGCCCGGCAGGGTACCGCGCGATCGACTCGATGCGCCTGGAGAAGGGGTACCGCGTCTGGGGCATGGACATCACCCCGGAGACCACCCCCCACGAGGCCGGCCTGGGCTTCGCGGTCGCCCGCGACAAGGACTTCCTCGGCCGCTCGGCCCTGGAGGCCGGCACAGGAGCGGGCGCCGGCGCGAGTGCGGGTACGGGTGCCGACGCGGGTGCGAGTGCCGGAGCGGGGGCGCGGCGTCTGTTCTGCCTGGTCCTGGACGACCCCCGCCAGGTCTGCCTCGGCGGGGAGCCGGTCCGCGCCGGCGGCCTGCCCACCTCGCGGGTGACCAGCGGCGGGTACGGCCACCGCGTCGACCGTTCGATCGCCTACGCCTACCTGCCCGGGGACACCGCCCCCGGCGACCGCGTGGAGGTCGGCGTCACCGGCACCTGGACGGGCGCCGTCGTCACCGCGGAACCCCTCTACGACCCGTCCTCGGAACGGGTCAGGCGCCTGCCGTCCTGACCGCCCCGGCAGGCGCGGGCCCCGCCGGTCGGCTGGGGTTCGCTCGGTTTCGCGGCCTTTCGCGGCTCTTCATGGGCCCTTCGTGGCCTCTCGGCCCTTCGCGGGCCCGGCGGCGAGCGGCCGTCACCCGTCCCTGATTTCCCATAGGTCCCGTCATGGACCCGCGTATCGGCCATCCTGTGACCTGGAGACCGGCGTCAGGTATACCCCCCCGGGGTTGCTGAAAAGGTGGTGGTGTGGCACTGTGGGCGAGCGAACAGATACCCCCTATGGGTATTGAGAAGGGATGGTCGAGATGAACGGCGCGATCAAGGTGGGTGCGTACGCGCTGGGGCTGGCCGTGCTGTTCGGCGGAGCCCTGGGGGCGGGCCGGCTGGCCGGTCCTGTGGGAAGCGCGGCGGCCGAGAGATCTCCCGGCGCCGGCACCGAGCGGGGCGCGGGTCAGGACGCCGGGGCGGGCGCGGACCACGGCGCCCATCAGGAGACCGGGCAGGAGACGGGGCAGGAGACGGTGGCCGCGAAGGCGCCGGCCGTTCCCGCGGGGCTCCAGATCTCCCAGGGCGGATACATGCTCATGCCGGAGACCGACGAGGTCAAGGCGGGCAAGCGGACCGACTTCCGCTTCACGGTGATCGGCCCCGACGGCTCCCCCGTCACCGGGTTCACCACCCAGCACGACAAGAAGCTGCACTTCATCGTGGTCCGCCGCGACCTGACGGGCTTCCAGCACCTGCATCCCACCCAGCTGGGCGGCGGGGTGTGGTCGGTCCCGCTCGAACTCCCCGACGCCGGGGAGTACCGCGCGTTCGCCGACTTCGCCCCCGAGGGGGCGCAGCCCCTGACGCTCGGCATGGACCTGTCGGTGGCGGGCGACTACCGGCCCGAGCCGCCCGCCGTCCCGGCCGAGACCGCCAAGGTGGGCGACTACACCGTCACCCTCAAGGGTGATCTCATCCCCGGCCGTACGAGCATGCTCACGCTCTCGATCGCCAAGGACGGCGAGCCGGTCACCGACCTGCAGCCCTACCTGGCCGCGTACGGGCACCTGGTCGCGCTGCGCGACGGCGACCTGGCCTACCTGCACGTGCACCCCGACGGCGCGCCCGGTGACGGGCGCAGCGCGCCCGGCCCGGACATCACCTTCTACGCCGAGGTGCCGAGCGCGGGAACCTACGGGCTCTACCTGGACTTCAAGCACGCCGGGACCGTCCGCACCGCCGTGTTCACCGCCGCCACGAGCCCGGATCCCGAGGGGGGCGGGGCCACGGCGCCGTCCGGAGACGGCCACGGGCACGGCCACCAGCCGTGAAATACCCCATAGGGGTTAGGCGTTCTGATAGCGAGGAGAGACACATGCCTGGACACACCCACCGCGGGGACGACGGCCCGTGCCGGGTCGAGGGACGGGCCCGCTCCCTGGCGGCGGCGAGGTTTCCGGTCCTGGCCGGCCGGCCGACGCCGGCTCCGGCCGCCGGACCGGTGCCGGGCCGCGCACGACGACAGAGTCACGCACGACGACAGAGCCACGCATGATGACGGAGAAGGTACGAGGAGATGCCGTGACGTCCACGACCACCGGCGAGGCGCTTGTCCACGGCGAGATCGAGCTCGCCATCGGCGGCATGACCTGTGCCTCCTGCGCGGCCCGCATCGAGCGCAAGCTCAACAAGCTGGACGGCGTGACCGCGACCGTCAACTACGCCACCGAGAAGGCGAAGGTCACCTACCCCGCCGGCGTCACCCCCGACGATCTGGTCGCGGAGGTGGAGAAGGCCGGATACACCGCCGAGCCGCCCGCTCCGCCGGTGTCCGCCGAGCGGGACGGGACGGACGAGGAAGAGGAGGAGGGAGAGCGCGCCGGGCTCGTTCCCCTCAGGCAGCGACTGATCACCTCGGCCGTGCTGTCGGTGCCGGTCGTCGCGATGGCGATGATCCCGGCGCTGCAGTTCGATTACTGGCAGTGGCTCTCCCTCGCCCTGGCCGGTCCCGTCGTGGTCTACGGAGGGTGGCCCTTCCACCGGGCGGCCTGGACCAACCTGCGGCACGGCGCCGCGACCATGGACACGCTGGTCTCGCTGGGGACGATCGCCGCCTTCTCCTGGTCGCTCTGGGCCCTGTTCTTCGGCACGGCGGGCATGCCGGGCATGCGGCACGGCTTCGAGTTCACCCTGTCCGGGGGTGACGGCTCGGGGAACATCTACTTCGAGGCCGCCGCCGGGGTGGTCACCTTCATCCTCGCGGGCCGCTACTTCGAGGCCCGCTCCAAGCGGCGCGCCGGTGCCGCGCTCCGCGCGCTGCTGACGATGGGCGCCAAGGACGTCACGCTGGTCTCCGGGGAGGTCGTTCCGGTCGGCAGGCTCACGGCGGGCGACCTCTTCGTCGTACGGCCGGGGGAGAAGATCGCGACGGACGGCGTGGTTGAGGAGGGGTCCTCGGCCGTGGACGCGTCCATGCTGACCGGCGAGTCGGTCCCCGTCGAGGTGCGGCCGGGTGACGCGGTGGCCGGCGCCACCGTGAACGCCGGGGGGCGCCTCGTGGTGAGGGCCACCCGGGTCGGCTCGGACACCCAGCTCGCCCAGATGGCCAGGCTGGTGGAGGACGCGCAGAACGGCAAGGCCGCCGTGCAGCGGCTGGCCGACCGGATCTCCGCGGTGTTCGTGCCCATCGTGATCGCGCTGTCCGTGGCCACCCTCGGCTTCTGGCTCGGCACCGGTTCCGGCGCCGCCGCGGCCTTCACCGCCGCCGTGGCGGTACTGATCATCGCCTGCCCCTGCGCCCTGGGCCTCGCCACGCCGACCGCGCTGATGGTCGGCACCGGCCGGGGCGCCCAGCTGGGCATCCTGATCAAGGGGCCGGAGGCGCTGGAGTCGACCCACGGCATCGACACCGTGGTCCTGGACAAGACCGGCACCGTGACGTCGGGCACGATGACCCTCAGGGACGTCTTCCCCGCCGCCGGTGAGGAGCGCGAGGAGGTGCTCCGGCTGGCCGGGGCGCTGGAGGGCGCCTCCGAGCACCCCGTCGCCCGCGCCGTCGCCCGCGCGGCGGACTCCACCGCCCAGGTCGAGGACTTCGCGAACGTCGAGGGACTCGGCGTCCAGGGCGTCGTCGACGGGCACGCCGTGCTCGTCGGGCGGCCCCGGCTGCTCGCCGACCGGTCGCAGCACCTGCCGCCCGAGCTGGAGGAGGAGCTGGAGCGGGCACAGGCGCGCGGGGAGACGGCCGTCGCGGTCGGCTGGGACGGGAAGGCCCGCGCGGTGCTCACCGTCGCCGACGCGATCAAGCCCACCTCGGCCGAGGCGGTCGCCGCGCTGCGCGCGCTCGGCCTGCGCCCGATCCTGCTGACCGGTGACAACGAGACGGTGGCCCGCACGGTCGCCGAGGCCGTCGGCATCGAGGACGTGATCGCCGACGTGCTGCCCGCCGACAAGGTGGAGGTCGTCAAACGGCTCCAGTCCGAGGGCCGTACCGTGGCCATGATCGGCGACGGGGTCAACGACGCCGCCGCTCTGGCCCAGGCCGACCTCGGCATGGCGATGGGCACCGGCACCGACGTCGCGATCGAGGCCTCCGACCTCACCCTGGTCCGGGGCGACCTGCGGGTGGCCGCCGACGCGATCAGGCTGTCCCGCCGCACGCTGCGCACCATCAGGGGCAACCTGTTCTGGGCCTTCGCCTACAACGTCGCCGCCATCCCGCTGGCCGCGTTCGGGCTGCTCACCCCGATGATCGCCGGCGGCGCGATGGCGCTCTCCTCGGTGTTCGTGGTCAGCAACAGCCTGCGGTTGCGCCGCTTCAGGTGAGGGGCGCCCCTGCGGCGCGGGCGTTATGGTGGAGTCCGCGCGGCAGGGCGCACCCGGTCCGCGGGAAGGGCAGAGCCCACCTGAGCACCACACTGCTCATCGGCCGACCTCCTTTTCGGCCCGATCACGCGGACGTCGGGCGCGACGAAAGGGAGGCCTCCGTGCCTGTTCGCCGTCTTCCCGACAACCCCAGCCTGGAACACCTGAGAAATCAGGCCAAGCGCCTCAAGAGGGCGGTTCGTGCCGCCGACACCGCCGCGCTGGAGCTGGTCGCCGAGTTCCACCCCCGCCCGCTCCCCGGTCTTCCCGCGCGGCCCGCGTCGCCGCCGGCCGGGGGAGACCCGCGCTCGCCGGAGGGGTTCACGCTGGCCGATGCCCAGCTGACGGTCGCGAGGGCGTACGGCTTCGCGAGCTGGCCCCGGCTCCGTGCCCACCTCGACGTCCTCGCCCGGCACTCCCGCTCACCCCACCTGGTACCCCGGAGCGCGGACCCGGTCGCGGAGTTCCTCCGGCTGGCCTGCCTGCCGTACGGGAACGACGACCCGTCGCGCCGTCGCGAGGCGGCGCGGGCGCTGGCCCTGGACCCGGGACTCGCGGTCGCGAGCGTCCACACCATGGCCGCGACCGGTCAGGTGGAGGCGATGGCCGCGACGCTGGCGGCCGACCCGGCCCAGGCGAGGGCCGAGGGCGGGCCGTACCGGTGGGAGCCGTTGCTCTACCTGGCGTACTCGCGGGTCGAGGGCGGCGACGCGCCGGAGACCGCCCGGCTGCTGCTGCGACACGGTGCCGACCCGGACGCGGGATACCTGTGGGACGGGCTGACCTCGCCGTTCACCGCGCTCACCGGGGCCTTCGGCGGTGGCGAGCGCGGCGAGCCGCCGCACCCGCGCTCCGCCGAGCTGGCCAGGCTCCTGCTGGAGGCGGGCGCCGATCCCAACGACAGCCAGACCCTCTACAACCGGGGGCTCTGCGGGTTCGGCTCCGACGACACCGAGCATCTGGAGCTGCTCTTCGAGTACGGTCTCGGCCGGGGGGACGGCGGGCCGTGGCACCGGCGCCTCGGTCCCACCCACGCGACACCGGAGCAGATGCTCCAGGACGAGGTGCTCGCCTCGGTCATCAGGCGGCGGCCCCGGCGCCTGAGGCTCCTGATCGAGCACGGCGCGGGCCTCGACGGCCCCGGCACCGGCCATCCGATCTTCGAGGGCCGTACGCCCTACGAGCTGGCCGTGCTCGGCGGGCACCCCGAGCTGGCCGGGATGCTCGCCGAGGCCGGGGCGAGGATCTCCCCCTGACGCGCCGACCGGTCGTCGCAGGTCGTCGCCGGTCGTCGCCGGTCATCGTCGGTCATCGCCGGTCACCGCGCCGCCGGTCGTCGGGTCGGAAGAGCCGGTCCGCCGGGTCAGGGGATGGGACAGGGCCGATGATCAGGGCCCGGTACGGGGACTCCCGCGCCGGGCCCGTCGCGTTCCGACAGCTGGAGGATCTCCCCGACCGTCGCCTCGTCCGCGGTGTAGATGTGAGGCACGTCGACGAACACCCTCATCGACCCGCAGCCCACCATGAGGCCGTCCGCGACCTCGCTCTGGATGCCGCGCAGCGGTACGTAGTTCAGGTAGGAGGTGAACACGTTCTGCGACCGGAAGGCGGCGGTCATGACCAGCCGCCCGGCACGAAGCCTGAAGGCCAGGCTGGTCAGGCACGGCACCGCGTCGAAAGGCTCGCCGGGAGCGGTGAGCGAGATCCAGCCGCTCTTGGTGTACGGCTTGGCGCGCAGCACGTCGGCGATCCAGCCGAGCTGGTCGACACCGAGGAACTGGCGGAGCCGCCCTCCGTAGCTGTACTTGAACGGCGGGACGACCGACCGCTCGCTGAACTTGCTGGAGTACAGCGGGATCTTCCCGGCGTCGCCGTAGCATTTCAGCACCGGATCGTCCCAGGCCAGGCCGGTGACCTCGAACAGCACCGCCGGAGCCTCGATGATCGGGCCGCGGTCGTCCAGGGCGGGCCCGCCGTTGTCTGTCACGTGTCGCATCAGCCAGATCCACGTCTCCCCACAAGACGCGAATCTAAGGAGGTCGGACATTCAGGTCTCCACGTTGGGAAAATGGAAGGGATTGTGTGGGAGCCGGCGTTGCCGGGAAACATTGGCGCGAACGTAGTAGACGAAATAGTGGACCAGCGCGAGCAGGCCGATGATCACCAGGAGCAGCGCCGTGGTCGGCGCCGCCCCGATCATCCCGAGCACGCCCACCGCGATGTAGGAACTGTTGACCAGGGCCAGCATCATCACGTTGATCCCCGGCCAGGCCATCGGCGCGTACGTCTCCGGATACCGGGGATCCACCGGCAGGTTGGGAGTCCAGCCGAGGGCCGAGAACTGGTCCTTGAGGTGGACCGCGTAGAGCAGGCGAAAGTTGTTGAGCGCCCGCGCGGTCCTCATGTGAGCGTTGACGGCCTCGATCAGTCGCAGGAAGGGCAGCACGCTGAGCAGCCCGAACGCGGCGACCATCGCGAACAGGTGCCAGGGCACGGTGAGCCAGGTGGTCAGCGTCTCCGGGCTGACCACCTTCGCGCTGGCCAGCGCGACCGCGGCGGCGAACGGGGCGGCGAGCAGGCTCATGGACAGCCTGGTCATCTTGATGCGCTCGTCCTTGGCCGCGAGATAGACCTGGTACGTCCCGCTGAAGTCCACGGACACGAGGGCGAGGAATTCCCCCGGTGCCACGGGCAGCCCGTCCAGGGTCTCGGGTAGTGCTTCCGCGGTCATCCGCGGTGACATCTTCCGCATCGGGACCCCACTTTCGCCGGATAGTGGATTTTCCCGTAAGAAGATATTGACTCACTTGTCAGGCGAATGAGTGTGTTTTAACGACATACGTCTCAGAGTTCTGCGCGGCCTCTCTCACCGGCGCTTCTTCTCTGGAGAACGGAACCGTCGTCCGCCCGTACGTCAGTGCCCCTCCGCCGCCCTGAACTCCTCGTCCAGCAGGGCCTCCTCCACGGAGGCGGCCATCGTGAAGTAGGCCAGGAGCCCGGTGGTGGCCATCATGTGGCGCAGCGTCCGGCTCACTCCGGCCAGCACCAGGCGGGTCCGGGTCTCCTGGCTCCTGCGCAGGAGCCACAGCAGTTCCGCGAGGCCGGTGGAGTCGCAGAAGGTGAGCCCCTCCAGGTCGAGGATGAGCCGCGGCCCAGCCTGGGCCCGCGTGTCCGGAGACGTCTCGAAGGTCTCCGGAGACGTCTCGAAGGAGGAGAGGATCTGCGGCGAGGGAGAGAGCGAGGCCATCGGGGAGAGTGATGGCAGCCCGTCCGGTGACAGCGCGTTCGGTGACAGCGCGTCCGATGGTGGCGCGTCCGGTGGCGGCCTGTCCGGGGAGAGGGGAGAGGGGTCATCGGGGAAGATCGGTGGGGGGCTTCCCGGAGGTGGCGGGCTTTCCGGGGAGGGGGGAGGCGGGCTCCCGGGAAAGAACGGGGAAGGGGGCTCGGGCGACAGCGGTGACGGCGGATCCGAGGGGAGCGGAGCCCCCGAGGTCAGCGGGACTTCCGAGAGGAACGGCGTCTCGGAGCGGAACGGCGTCTCCGGGAGAAGCGGTGACGGACCGGAGAACACCGTCGGAAACGTCGGGAACGCGGACGGCGAGTCGAGTGACGGAGGAGCCGGGAGCTCGGACCGCGAGTCGAGCGCTGGAGAAGCCGGGAGCTCGGACGGCGAGTTGCCTGCGCTCAGGCTCAGGGCCCTGACGATCTCTCTCCGGAAGGTCGGTGCATAGTCGTAGTCGAGCTCGCCGATCGCCCGGACCACGATGGCGCTTCCGCGCGCATCGGCCGAGATCGAGAGCGTGTTCACACCTTCGGGTGGCATGGAAAGACTCCTTAGACCCGCAGTTCACAGGGCGGGCGTTCCCTCCGTCTTACCAGGTATGCAGTTCTGGTCGCCCCAATGGGGGGGAATTACAGTGTACTTGCGAGATTTCGTCCTATCTGGCGGATGGCGGGGGAGGACCACCCGCTCGAAGCCCCTGGCCGGCGGGCCTTCGTTCCTGACGGACGGCCCCACCGCGTGCGCTCGATGCCGGGCGTCGGCGCATGCCGCGTTCGGACGCCGGCCGTGGTCCGATCTCCTTGCCGAGTCCCATCCGGTGGAGAAGCCACCCCAGGGCGCCGCCCAGGGCCACGACGCCCGCGCCGACCCAGAAGAAGGGGACGCTGGCGGCCACCATCGCCATCCCGGAGATCGCGAAGCCGGTGATGCAGACGATCGAGCCGGTCCAGCCCGCCACGGTGTGTCCCATGTCGTGCTCTTCGTGGATCTCCGCCAGCTCCGCGAGGTCTTTTCTTATCCCCACGATGTCTCCTCCATCTGGAGCGCCGCCCTCCGCGGGCCGTGGCGGATCGCCGGGTGGCAGGCACTAGGTTGAGTCCGCCCGTATCATTTATCTCACGAGCTAAGTTTCTTAGATGATAAGGAGACTCTGCGGTGGAACGCAAACCGGAAGCCGGCGCCTCGCCGCCGGAGGTCCTGGCCCGCATGGACCAGCTGATCGCGTTGAGCCTGGTCGGGCAGCACTCGCTCGCCGAGCGCCTCGGCATCAACGTCACGGACCTGACGTGCCTGGGTTTCGTCCTCGGCGCGGGGGAGGAGGCGCTCACCGCGGGACGCCTCGCCGAGCTGGCCGGTCTCACCACGGGGGCCGTCACCGGGGTGGTCAATCGTCTGGAGGGCGCCGGCTACGCCCGGCGCGTTCCCGACCCTCACGACCGGCGCCGTGTCCGGATCGTCCCGGAAGGGGATTCGGCCGCCCGCATCGCGGCGGCGTACGAGCCCACCTACCGGCGGCTCACCGAGCTCTTCGAGAGCTATGGCCCGGACGAGCTGGCCGCCATCTCCGACTGGTTCACGCGTGCCGCCGACGCCATGCGGACCTCCCTGGCCGAGATCCGCGAATCTCCGGCTCCCTGAGGCCGGGCGTCCGTGACCCGGAGTGTCCACGGGTCATGGTGTTGATTATGGTGATGGCGCCGGCCGGGGCGCCGATCGCCGGCGCGCGGGCGAGCTCGCGGCCGGTTCCCGCCGGGCGTTCATCCTCCGTCGCGGCGCGCGTTCTGCTTCGCGATTCCCTGGAGGACCTCGGTGACGTGGGGGGCGCAGACCGGGTCGCGGGAGTGCCTGCCGGAGAACCAGCGCGTTTCGATCACGTAGTCGGCCGGATGGCCGCAGAGACACTTACCGGGAGTTCCGGAATCCACCGGTACGACCGCCGTGCGGTGAGTCACCATGAGCTAACTTTAGACTCGTTTGACGCTTTTATGATATTTCCTCGCTCTTTTTACTAATGAATCAATCGAGGCTTGCCGGGAACCGTCCCGCCCTCCGGCGCGGAGGGTTTCAGGGCCGGAACGGCGGGGGCGGGCGGTGGTTCACCGGACGTCGGCGGGCAGCGGTTCCGCGATCCGCGCGCCGGCCAGATCGGCGCTGACGGCGAACTTCCCCGACAGCCCGCTGACCTTCAGCAGCCCGCGCACCACCGGTGCGGGCGCGATCAGCCGCAGCGTGCCACCGTGTCGCACGGCCCTGCGCAGGGTGGAGAGCAGCACGGCAACCCCGCTGGCGTCCATGGCGGTGACCATGGACATGTCGAGGAGGAGCCGGTATCCCGGACGGCCCAGCGCGGCCAGCAGGTGCTCGCGGAGCGCGTTGGCGGTGAAGATGTCGATCTTCCCTGCGACGTCGCAGACCATCCAGTCCGGGTGGGCGTGCGTGGACAGGTCCATGTGGACCTCCGATCGGCGACCGCGGGCATCAGCCCGTGGAGCGTCCGTTGGAATGGGGCGGGCGGTGTGACCGATCGATGCCGCTGTGGCGATGTCGAAAGTGTGCCACATCGGAGTGCGTTTCCGCGGTGCCTGTTCGTCATCACCGAGGTGTCCGGGGCGGCGAATCCGCTTTTCGCCGGCACCCGGCCCGGTGAGGTCGTTTCGCGCGGGACTCACCCGGCCGTCGGCGGGTCGGCCCCGAGCGCCGCCAGCGCGGCGGCCACCGCCAGGGGGCCGAGCGTCGCGGCCGGCACGTCGGCGAACTCCACGGTGCAGTCCGAGAGACCGCCGATGGCCACGACCGCGCGGGTGCGGGCCGCCAGGTCGGGGTCCGGGCCCAGCAGCAGGGCGATGAGCCGCCGCCGCCAGTGGCCCATGTGGGTCCCCAGATCGAGGTAGGCCAGGGTGGACAGGTCGCGCACCACCATCACGGTCACCTCTCGGTGTCGGAAGGTGATGTCGAAGTAGTTCTGGAGGAGATCGCGAGGGCTCTGCGGAGCGTTCGCCTCGGTGTCGGCCAGGAAGGTGTCGACATCGTCGATCAGCGGCTGGACGATGCTGCGGAGCAGGTCCTCCCGCGAGGTGAAGTGGTAGTAGAGCGCGGGTTTGGTGATCCCGAGCCGGTCGGCGATGTCGCGCAGGCTCGTCTGCTGCACACCCTTCTCGGCGAACAGTTCCCGCGCGACCGCCTGGATGCGCGCCTTGGTGTCGGACGGCCTCGCCACCTGGTGTTCTCTCCTGTCCTCGCGCCGGACCTCCCGTACGCGCGGGCGTCCTCGTGCTCGGACCAAGGGTACCGGCATGGCGAAGGCGACTGACTTAACGATAGGTAAGTACTTGTGCGAGGTCGTTCGGATGACTTACCTTCCGTTAAGTAAAACAGTTGAGCGGGAGGGAAGGGCATGCGAATCCTCGTCTCCGGAGCCAGCGTCGCCGGGCCGGTCCTGGCGTACTGGCTGGACCACCACGGCTTCGAGGTCACCGTGGTCGAGCGGGCACCGGCGCCGCGCAGGACGGGCGGGCACGCGGTCGACCTGTTCAAACCGGCCCTGGAGATCGTGGAGCGGATGGGCCTGCTCCCCGCGGTCAAGGAGAGGGAGACGGGCACCCGGCGCATCACCCTCACCGGCGCGGGGAGCGGACGGCCCGTGCGCGTGGACGTCGACCGCCTGATCGTCGCGTTCTCCGACCGGCACGTCGAGATCATGCGCGACGACCTGAGCGAGATCCTCCACGGAGCGACCCGCGACCGCGTGGAGTACGTGTTCGGCGACTCGATCGCGTCCCTCAGGGAGGACGACGGCGGGATCGACGTCACCTTCGAGACGGGCGCGCCCCGCAGGTTCGACCTGGTGATCGGTGCCGACGGCGTCCACTCGAACGTGCGCGGCCTGACCTTCGGCGAGGAGTCGCGGTTCGCCGAGTTCGTCGGCACCTACCTCGGGGTCTTCTCCCTGCCCGACCACCGCGACCTCGACGCCGAGATGCTCGCGTACGGCGACGTGGGCAGGATGGCCGCGTTCTACAGCGCGGCGCATCTGGACGAGGCGCGGGCGATCCTCCTGTTCCGCAGCGAGGAACTGGACTACCACCACCGCGACGTCCCGCGCCAGAAGCGGCTGCTGCGGGAGGCGTTCTCCGGGGCGGGCTGGGAGATGCCGAGGCTGCTCGACGAGATGGACGCGAGCTCCGCCTTCTACTTCGACTCGATCACCCAGATCCGGATGGACTCCTGGTCGCGCGGCCGGATCAGCCTGGTCGGCGACGCGGGCTACTCGCCGGGCGCGGCGGTCGGGGGCGGCACCAGCCTCGCGGTGGTCGGCGCCTACATCCTCGCGGGAGAGCTGGCGGCGGCCGGTGGTGACCACGAGCGGGCCTTCCGCGCGTACGAGAGCGAGCTCGGCGACTACGTGAGATACAGCTGGGAGCTGGGGCGCAGGATGGCGAAGACCCTCGTGCCGGACAGCCGGTTCCAGCTGTGGGCCACCCTGCGGGGCACATGGCTGCTCGCCCGCCTTCCCCGCGGCCTGGTCCGCGCCCTGGCCGGTCTCCGGCGCACGAGCGTGCGCATGCACGACACGATCGAGCCGAAGGACTACTCCGGCAGGGAGCGGACCGGGCGTGAGCGGGCGTGAGACCGGTCGGTCCCGGTCACCCGAACCGCCAGCGCGTCGCCGTCCTGCCGTCCGCGCCGTAACCGAAGGCACGCGTGGGGGTGACCCGGTAGAAGCCGTACTCGGGCGAGCCGGGAAGGCCGTCCTCGTGGGCGGAGCCGTCGCGCACCGCGAGCTCCCACTCGTACTTCGCCCTGAAGGCGGCGGCCACCCGCCGGAGCTCGTCCTCGTCCCGTGCCCTGGTGGCGTTCCCCTCCACCACGAGGTCGAGGGTCTCGCCGGCGACGGTGATGACGCAGTGGGGGTTGGCGGCGAGGTTCCTGGCCTTGCGGGACGTCGGGCGGGTGGTGATCCAGGGCGCGTCGCCGGCCCAGACCAGCAGCACGGGCACGGCGTGCGCGCGGCCGTCGGGCCGCACCGTCGAGAGCCAGGCCTTCGGCGCGGACTCCAGGCACGCCCGCGCCTCGTCCCACGGTTCGACCGTCGCCTCGTCCGTGCTGAACGGTGTCGCGTCGGCCTCACCGAACAGGAGTTCGGCGACGGGGGTCGTCTCGGTCATCACGGGTCTCCTCGTCCTCGGGGTCCTCGGGGTCTTGCCCCTCGCCGGGCGATGGCGGGTCGGGCGGTGCTCACACCCCGTGCTCGTCGTACTCGTCGTGCAGGCGCCACCACGCGTAGGGCCGGCTCTGCGGCCGGCCTTCCGGGGAGTCCTCCCAGGTCTCCTGGCGGCCGAACGGCGTCAGGTCGAGGAAGGTCCAGCCACTGCCGAGCCGTTCGACTCCCCGCCCCGTGGTGAAGTAGGTGCGGTAGACGGTGTCGCCGTCGCGAAGGAAGACGTTCAGCGCGAACCCGTCGCCCGCTCCCATGTCGTCGTTGAAGGTGGTGCCCAGCGAGGAGAACCACGGGATCGTCCAGCCCATGCGCTCCTTGAACGGGATGATCTCGGCCAGCGGACCCCGGGACACCAGGACCAGGGAGGTGTCGCGCGCGTGGAGATGGCTCAGATGCCCGACGTTGTCGGTGAACATCGAGCACCCCGAGCAGAAGGCGTCACCGCCCAGCCACATGAAGCTGTAGACGATGAGCTGGCGCCGCCCGTCGAACAGGTCGACCAGGCTCACCGGCCCGTCCGGGCCCTCGAACACGTACCCGCCGCCGTCCCCCTCCTCGCCGATCCGAACCATCGGCATCCTGCGCCGTTCGGCGGCCAGCGCGTCCAGCGCGCGGGTGTGTTCCTTCTCCTTCACCAGCAGCGCTTCCCGTGCGGCCCGCCAATCCTCGGCCGAGACGACCTGGGGGTGGTTCATGGTGCGCTCCCTTCGGTTGGTTCCTTAAAGGAACTTACTGGGGAGACGCTAGCAGGGGATCGTTCCTTAAGGGAACCCTCTCGCCTAGACTGCTCCCATGCAGCGAACCCGATTCGGTGACATGGCCTGCTCGATCGCCCGCACGCTGGATGTCATCGGGGAGCCGTGGTCGCCACTGATCCTGCGGAACATCTATGTCGGCATCAGCCGCTTCGACCAGATCCAGCAGAGCCTGGACATCTCACGCAAGGTGCTCACCGAGCGGCTCAAGTGGCTGGTCGAGAACGGCGTGCTGGAGCGGCGGGAGTATTCGAGCCGGCCGCCCCGCCACGAGTACACGCTCACCGCCAAGGGCCTGGAGCTGTGCGACCTGCTCCTGGTGATGGTGCGCTGGGGCGACCGGTGGACGGCGGGCGAGGCCGGTCCGCCGGTGCTCTACCGCCACCACGCCTGCGGCGAGATCAGCCACGTCGAGCTGCACTGCTCGGTCTGCGACCGGCAGATGGGCGCCGCCGACGTCGACGTGCTGCCCGGCCCCGGGGCCGAACCCCCGACCCCGTCACACGATCAGGCGGGCACGGGCCGGTACGAGCACGCCGAGCCCTGAGACGTGCGCCCGCCCCCGGCGCCGGACGCGGCCGGTTACCGGCGAGGCGGAGCCCCGGCTCGCGGTGCCGATCCACTGCCGATCCACTGCCGAGCCTCCACCGTTCCTCTGCCGTTCCCCTGCCGAGCCCTGCCGGTCCGGTGCCGGTCCGGTGCCGGTCCGGTGCCCGTCAGCCGCCCGCGGCGGTCGCGGCGGTCGCGCGGGCGAGGAAGAGGGCCCGCTCGCGCTCGTTGCGGGTGAGCCCGGCGGCCCGCTCGAACTCCTCGCGCGCCTCGTCGAGGCGGCCCAGCTTCACGAGCAGGTCACCCCGTACGGCCGCCAGCAGCGGATAGCCCTTCAGTGCGCGCTCCGTCACCAGGCCGTCCACGATCTCCAGGCCGCGTTCCGGGCCGTACGCCATGCCCACCGCGACCGCGCGGTTCAGCTCCACCACGGGTGAGGGGGCGACATGGGCGAGCACCCGGTACAGGGCGGCCATCCGCTCCCAGTCCGTGTCGCCGGCGGACGGCGCGCGGGCGTGGCAGGCGGCGATCGCGGCCTGCAGGCCGTACGGGCCCAGCGTGCCGAGCCCCTCGGCGCGGGCGAGCGAGTCCAGCCCGCGGCGGACGAGCAGCCGGTCCCACAGCCCCCGGTCCTGGTCGAGGAGCAGGACCGGCTCGCCGTCCGGTCCCGTCCTGGCGCGCGTGCGGGACGCCTGGATCTCCATCAGGGCGACGAGGCCGTGCACCTCGGGCTCCTCCGGCATGAGACCCGCCAGGACCCGGCCCAGGCGCAGCGCCTCCTCGCAGAGCGAGGGACGCATCCAGTCGTCGCCGGCGGTCGCCGAGTAGCCCTCGTTGAAGATGAGGTAGACGACCTCCAGGACCGACGAGAGCCGGTCGCCCAGCTCGGCCGGGGTGGGCATCTCGATCCGCACCCGCTTGTCGGTGAGGGTGCGCTTGGCCCGGAAGATCCGCTGCCCGACGGTCGGCTCGGGCACCAGGAAGGCGCGCGCGATCTCCTCCGTCGTCAGGCCGCCGAGCAGGCGCAGGGTGAGCGCCAGTCGTCCTTCCGTGGGCAGCACGGGGTGGCAGGCCGTGAAGAGGAGTCGCAGCACGTCGTCGCCGATGTGATCGTCGAGGGTGTCGTCCAGCTCGGCCTCGGCCGACTCCCGGCGGCTCTCCATGTCCCGGCCGACCTCTTCGAGCTTCCGCTCGTACCGGTTCCTGCGGCGCAGCATGTCGATCGCCCGGTGCTTGGCGGTGAGCATGAGCCAGGCGCCGGGATTATCCGGTACGCCCGTCCTGGGCCACTGCTCCAGCGCGATGACCAGGGCGTCCTGCGCGATCTCCTCGGCCAGCCCGACGTCGTGCACCATCCGGGCGAGCCCGGCGATCACCCTCGCGGACTCGATCCGCCAGACCGCCTCGACCACCCGGTGAGCATCCACGACCGTCATGCTCCCCGATCCAAGCACGTCGCCCCCGGGCCAGGGCGGCAGGGGGCGCCGCCCTGGAAGATGCCGGGAGACGAGGAGCGCCCCGATCCAGGTGAGGCCGGCGAAACAGGGCACCTGGATCGGGGCGCCAGAGCGCCGGGGCGCCGGGCCAACGCGGCGCCCCGGCCGGGGTTCCCGACGGGATCCCGGCCGGGGCGCCGCCGGCGACGGCTTCACGCGGGGGCGGCGAAGTCCTCGGGGCCGAAGACGCGGTGGAGGTCGCCCTCACCCTCCCAGCCCTCCCAGTGGTCGCGGTGGAGCCTCATGAAGCGGGAGACCCACTCCATCGCCTCCTCCTTCGACCTGACCTGGTAGAGGGCGTAGCTGATCAGCTCCTTCGTCTCGGCGAACGGGCCGTCCGTGACGCTCAGCCTGCCCCCGGTGAGCTCGATCCGCGCGCCCTGGGCGCTCGGCGCCAGCCCGCCGTTGTCGAGCAGCACGCCCGCCATGGTGGCCTCCTCGCCGAGCTTCATGATGGCCTCCATCAGCTCGGCGGGCGGCGGGGTGTCGGGCCGTTTGGTGACCTTGAGGGTGGCCAGGTATCGCATCGCTTTTTCTCCTTGGTCCTGTTTCTCGAACGGTCTGGTCGGGTCTTCTCGAACGGTCTGGCCGGGGGGCGGGCCGGGTCAGGCACGCCGGGACGCGGTGCGCCGGCGGAGATGGAGCGACAGGGCCGAGAGCCAGCCCCAGACGGCCACGATTCCGGCGACGAAGGCCAGGTTGGCCCAGACGGCGCCCCCGCTGCTCGCCATGGCGGCGAAGGTCACGAGGAACACCGCGCCGGTGAGCCACGAGTGGACGGCCCATCCCGTACGGCCCTCCGCGGCGAACCGGCGGCCGATGACGAAGCAGGCAACGATCACGCACAGGAAGCCGACGGCGCCGCAGGCGAAGTGGAGGATCCCGTGCCAGCTGACCGGTCCCGGCCCCTCGTGCGTCCCGGCGGGGAAGCCCATCCCCGGGTCCGCCCGGAAGATCCCCGCGCCGACCAGGCTCACCCCGTACGCGCCGACGAGCCGGGGAGCCCAGGTCGCCCCGCGCCCCGGAACCAGGGCCCGGCGCAGGCCGATCGCGCAGGCGACGCTCGCCAGCCCGGCGACGACGAGGTTGGCGACCTGGATCCAGCCGAGGTCGCCGTTGGCGAGCATGCTCCACGCGTGGCGGGTGAGGTCGAAGCCCTCCCGGGTCAGCGCCTGAGCGAGGGACACCGCGACGTACACCGGCCCGGCGACGACCCCGTAGCCCAGGAGTGGCCTGGTGAGGCTCGGCCACGGGTCGCGGGCCACCGTGCCGGCGGTCCTCGTCGTCTGCTGGGTCATGGTCTTCTCCTCACGCGTCCTGGGCCGGTTCCCGTGCTCCTTCCGGCCCTCTGACCACACTTCGAACGGGCCCCGCCGGATTCGACACGGCGGCCGGATTTCTTTCAAGATTTTTCGGGGCGCGGATCATCTCGATGTCCCCGGAGTGACCTATTCCCCTCTGATTCCCCTCTGAGCTGCGAAAACAGGAGTCCGGGCCGGCGCGGGCGGAGCGAGCGTGATCCGCGGAGGGCGAGACACTCCCGGCGCCTGGGAGACACGCGGCGGTGGCGCGGGCGCGAACCGCCCGCGAGCCTCGGACGGCGCACCTCCGGGGTGGCGTGGGATGATTTCCCCATCATGCCCGCGACGCTGCCCTTCCGCCTCGCCCGCGCGGCCGCCTTCGCCGCGGTCTGCCTGGGGCTGAGCGTGATGGCACACGTCCTCGCGGGAGGCGCGGTCTCCGTGCCGACCGCGACCGTG
The DNA here is from genome assembly GCF_051918855.1 of Streptosporangium sp. H16. Classification (NCBI taxonomy): domain Bacteria; kingdom Bacillati; phylum Actinomycetota; class Actinomycetes; order Streptosporangiales; family Streptosporangiaceae; genus Streptosporangium; species Streptosporangium sp. H16. The sequence goes on along the minus strand of NZ_JBPXMD010000021.1, from coordinate 55,252 downwards.
GCCCTGGTGCTCGCCTTCGCCGCGGCCCTCGCCGTGTCGGGGCGCGAACGGACGCTGGCGGTGATCCTGCCGGTTCTGGCGGGCGCGCAGGCCGGACTGCACGTGCTGTTCTCTCTTGCGCACGCCGCGTCCCCCGCCGAGATGATCGGGCATGTCCACTCGGGGCTGCTGCCCGGCCTGGGCATGCTGGTGGCGCACGGCTGGGCCGTCGGGCTGACCGCGCTGTGGCTGGCGCGCGGCGAGGCGGTGCTGTGGGCACTGCTCCGGCGGCTCGGCGTCCGGCTGCGCCGCGTGCTCATCGTGGTCGTGACCCCGGCGTACACGTCCTTCCTCACCGCGGGCGCGATCGAGCCGGGCGTCCTGCGCCCGGCCGTGCTGCGCCACGTCGTCAGCCGGCGCGGCCCTCCCCGGATCGTCACCGTCACCCCCGGCTGACCGCCCAGGTCACCCGGGGGCGTGACTCGTTCCCCAGCCCGCGGTACGTGCGCGCGGGCCTGCGCCGACGCGGCCTTCCAGCTGCCCGGCGGACCGAATCAGCGTGACAATCCCGGCCGCGTGGCCGGCATGGCCCCATCGAGGCGGCGTTCGGCCGCGGCCTGCCGGTCCGGCCAGAAGAAAGGCGTCAACGTGTCTGCTCGTCGTATCAACCGTGCCGGAATCAGCCGTTACGGAGTCACTCGCGTCACTTGCGTCACCCACGCCGGAATCCGGCGTACCGCCCCCGCGGGCGTCCTGCTCGCGGCCGTGATGGTCCTGGGCGGATGTGGCTCCCAGGACAGCACGGTGCCGGCCGCCGCCCCGAGTACCGCCGCACCCGCCGCCACCCCCGCCGCCCCCTCCACCGCCGCCGTGGCCGCCGTCGCGTTGACGATCACAGATCCGTGGGTGAAGACCGCGAAGAAGGGGATGAGCGCCGCCTTCGGCACCCTGGTCAACAACACCGACGCCGAGGTGACGGTCGTCTCCGGCGCCTCGCCGCTGTCCCCGAAGATCGAGTTGCACGAGGTCGTCGACTCCAAGGGAAAGATGATCATGCGGCCCAAGGAGGGCGGGATCGTGATCCCCGCGAGGGGCACCCACCTGCTCCAGCCCGGCGGTGATCACATCATGCTGATGGGTCTCACCAAGGCGGTGAAGCCCGGCGCGCAGATTCCCTTCACCCTGACCCTCAAGGACGGCAAGACCGTGGAGTTCACCGCGGTCGGCAAGGACTTCGCCGGAGGCAAGGAGGACTACCGGCCCGGCATGGACATGGGAGACGGTGACAAGGGCGACAAAAGCACAGACATGGGCGAGAGCGACGGCTGAGCGGGAACGGAGGAGAACTCATGCGGGAACCCCGACTCAGCCGTAGGGGCCTGCTCGCGGGAGGCGCCGCCACCGCGGTCGGCGCCCTCGCCGCGTGCGCCCCCGACCAGGCTGTCCCCCCAGTCGCCCCCCAGGCCGATCCCCGGACCGCTCCGGCCGCGTCCCCCGTCTCCGGCGGTTCCCTGACGGAACCCTTCGACGGGGTCCACCAGGCCGGGATCGCTACGGCGCCCCAGACGTACGGGGTGTTCGTCGGCCTGGATCTGCTGCCGGACACCGACCGTGAGGCGCTGGTCCGGATGATGCGACTGCTCACCGACGACGCCCGGCGGCTCACCCAGGGCAGGCCGGCCCTGGCCGACACCGAACCGGAGCTGGCCGTCCTGCCCGCCAGGCTGACCGTGACCTTCGGGTTCGGCCCCGGCCTGTACACGGCGGCCGGGCTGGCCGGCCGCCGTCCGGAGGCGGCGGCGCCGCTGCCCGCCTTCGCGATCGACAGGCTCAGGAAGGAGTGGAGCGACGGGGACCTGCTGCTGCAGATCTGCGCCGACGACGCCCTCACCCTGAGCCACGCCCTGCGCATGGTCGTCAAGGACGCGCGCTCCTTCGCGAAGGTCCGCTGGACCCAGCGGGGCTTCCGGCGCGGCGCGGGCACCCAGCCCGCCGGGCTGACCCAGCGCAACGTCATGGGCCAGCTCGACGGGACCGTCAACCCGGCACCCGGCACTCCTGAGTTCGACCGGGCCGTGTGGGTGAGCGGCGGTCCGGAGTGGCTGCGCGGCGGCACCACGCTGGTGCTGCGGCGCATCCGGGCGGAGATGGAGACCTGGGACGCCGTGGACCGGGTCGCCAAGGAGTTCACCGTGGGCCGGCGTCTGGACAACGGCGCCCCGCTCACCGGACGCGACGAGCATGACATGGCCGACTTCGAGAAGCTCAACGCGATCGGCTTCCCCGTCATCTCCGAGCAGGCCCACATCCGCCGGGCCCATGTGGCCGACCCGAACCTGCGGATCATGCGCAGGGTCTACAACTACGACGAGGGGCTCACCCCGGACGGGCACGCCGACTCCGGGCTGCTGTTCGCCTCCTACCAGGCGGACGTCTCCCGGCAGTTCGTACCGATCCAGCGCAGGCTGGCCGAGGCCGACCTGCTCAACGAGTGGACGACCCCGATCGGCTCGGCCGTCTTCGCCATCCCGCCGGGATGTTCCCCCAACGGCTGGATCGGGGAGGGCCTCCTGAGCTGAGAGGGACCGCTCGCGCGCCCGCGACGACCATGGTCGTCGCGGGCGCGCGAGCGGTGGTGCCGTGGTCGCCCACCGTGGGAGTGGCCGTCCGGAGGGCCGGCGTGCCGGGCGGCACCCCGGCGGTCATCGGCATCAGCGCGGTGACCGGCCGGCTCAGGCTGCCGCGCCCGTCCGGTGGCCTGGCCCGCAGCCTGGAGATCCCGTCCGGCGAACGCGTTGCCGTCACGGGAAAAGTGACCGGACCCTCTGATTGAGTGGTGCGAATCTCACTGACGGCCCACGGACGGATGGCCATCTTCCTGGATCCGGCGGGGATGACCGTACTCGCCGCCTATTTTATGCGATATGCCCGTCAAAGCCATATTTCTCCAAAACTGGACAAAAGTATTAATTGCCACATTTAGCTTATTTCTCTTGGCTGGAAAACAATAAATTTCACTATTATTGCGGTATTTTGATAAATCTATAGCCTGTGGCTGATTGGCTCCGTAAGCTCATTCTCCTCACCGCATGGGAACGGTCCACTGGAGGTCCGTTGTGTCTGACAATTCCCCCGGACTTCCCGGGGCCAGGAATCCATCGGGACAGTTGCCCGGCCAGGTCGTCACGAGGGCGCGACCCTCAGGGAGGCTCGCCGGATTCGCGGTCATGAGCCTGATCGTCCTCGCTGTGCCCGCCGCGATCGCCTTGTGGTTCCTGTGGGGCGGTGGGCAGGGCCCGTCGCTGGCCGAGGCCACGCTGACCGGTACGCGGCAGACCGCGGGGACGGTCTGCCTGGACGTGGCCGGCGACTTCTCCGGTTCGATGCGCGACAGCGTGGGAGCCCGTGACGAGGCACTGGCGTTGCTGACACCTTTCATGGCCAGGGAGATGCGGGCAGGCGACCTCTTCGCCTCCGTCAGGTTCGCGCAGTCGGCGTCGCTGGCCCTGCCGCCCACCAGGGCGGCGAGCCTCGGCGAGGTCCGTGAGCGGCCCGAACTGCCGGAAGAGGGGGAGCACACCTACTTCGCTCCCGCCCTCAAGGAACTTGATCGTGCCCACGGGCGAGCAGGCACCGACTGCGTCAAGCGCGTCCTGGTCGCGATCACCGACGGCGAGTTCTCCGACGAGATGGACGTGCTCGTTCCGCTCGCCCGCCGCTTCGATCGAATTTACCTGGCTCTCCCCGACCGGGACCGGGCCTATCGGCCCACGTTCGCCTATCACCGCGACCTGCGAACCGTCGTGACCCGCGGATTCACCGACGCCGAAGAACTGGGGCTGCTGTACGGCGAGGCCCTGGCTACGGCGACCGGCCAGAAGCTGGTCTCCCGCTAATACGATTCCCGCCCCATTCCTCCAGAACAAATCCGTCCCGGGACCAGAACCGCAGAGAGAACGGCGCCACCCGGGAAATCCGCCCTCGAGAACAGCACACAACCCCTCCAGGACGTCAAATGACTGAGATTCCTCCCCGTGCCGATGACCTGTCGATAATCCACGACCCGCCGCCCCCCTTCCCGGACATGGCCCCGGTCGCCGATGCGCTCGACCGGCTCACCGCCGAGGTCGGGCGCGAACACGACCGGGCGACCCGCCGCGAGGAGATCATCGACCGATTGCACGCCGAGAACCTGGAACTGCGCCACGGCCTGCTCCAGGAAGCCCTGACCCCGGTCAGGGCGGGCCTCTACCGCCTGTACGACATGGCCGGCCGTGAGGCGGCGCGCCTGCGCGAGGAGCCGGGCGGGAACGTGCACCTCGCCTCGCTGCTGGCGGCGATCGCCGACGAGGTGGCCGAGGTCCTGGCCCGGACAGGCGCCGAACTTCTCGAAACGGTGCCCGGTGACCCGTACGACTCGGCCCGCCACCGGCCGGTCGGGACGGCAAACGGTCCGCACGGCCATGTCGTGACCGTGCTCTCCGACGGTTTCCGGCTCGGCGAGCAGGTGCTGCGCAAGGCCGAGGTGACCGTCGGCACGTTCGTGGACGACCAGCGGAAGCAGAAAACGGAGGACGAGTAGATGGCTGTTCACGGAATCGACCTCGGCACCACATACTCGTGCATCGCGAGCATCGGCCAGGTGGGGCGCCCAGAGGTGCATCGCAACCGGGAGGGTTCGGACACGACGCCCTCGGTGGTCTTCTTCGAGACGGCGGACAACGTCGTCGTCGGCCAGACCGCGAAGGACAACGCGGTCATCCACCCGGGCGAGGTGGTCAGCCTCATCAAGCGTGACATGGGCCACGACACCACCCGAACCCTGTACGGGCGGGAGTACAACCCTGAGGAGATCTCGGCGTTCATCCTCAGGAAGCTGGCCGAGGACGCGTACGTCGCCAGCGGCACGGCTGTCTCGGACGTCGTGATCACCGTCCCGGCCTACTTCGGCGCCGCCGAGCGCGAGGCCACCCGCACGGCGGGCCGGCTCGCCCAGCTGAACGTGATCGACGTCATCTCCGAGCCGATCGCGGCCGCCATCACGTACGGCGTGCTCAATCCGGCGGAGGACTGCCACATCCTGGTCTACGACCTCGGCGGCGGCACCTTCGACACCACGGCCATCACCCTCAGGGGCGGCAGTATCGAGGTGGTCTGCACCGACGGGGACCACGAACTCGGAGGGACCGACTGGGACTCGGCGCTCGTCGAGCATCTCGCGGACCGTTTCCGGAGCGAGCACCCCGACGTCGGCGCACCCCTGGACAACAGGCAGACCGAGCAGGACCTGCGGAAGATAGCGGAGAACGCCAAGATGGCGCTCTCCTCCACGGTCAAGCACACGGTTCGCGTGATGCACGAGGGCCGCGTCACCACGGTCGAACTGACCCGTGAGGAGTTCGAGTCGATCACGCGCACGCTGCTCGACCGGACGATCTCGATCACTCGTGCGACCCTCGAAACAGCGAGGCAGAAGGGAGTCGCCCGCTTCGACCACCTGGTTCTGGTGGGCGGCTCGTCCAAGATGCCGGTCGTGGCGGAGTCCCTGGAGAAGGAGTTCGGCCTCGCCCCCCGGCTGCACGACCCGGATCTGGCCGTCGCCAAGGGCGCCGCTCTGTACGCGTTCGAGGAGACCTACCGGCAGCTGCTCAGCTCGGGGAGGAAGGCCAAGGCCGAGGAGATGGCCCTGGAGGCAGGACTGTCACGGGCCGACCAGGAGGAGATCGCCAACCGCACGATCAAGACGGTCGCCTCCAGGTCCTTCGGGATAGTGACCAGGAACAAGCAGACCCGCCGGGAACTCGTCACCCACCTGGTGCACGCGAACGACCCGTTGCCCGCCGCCGTCACGGAGGGATTCTCGACCCTGGACGACTACCAGGACACGGTGGCCGTCAGGGTGATGGAGCAGGCGGGTAGTGAGGAGTCGGAGGATCTGGAGAACAACAACCTGATCGGGGAGGGCGACCTGCGCATCCCGCCGCGCAAGCGCGCCGGTTTCCCGGTCGAGGTCACCTTCGCCCTCGACTCCTCCGGGTTGCTGCACGTCACCGCGCGGGAGAACGAGACGGGGCAGCGGCTGGACCTGGACATCCAGATCGGCGGCATGTCCGAGGAGGAGGTCGCGTCGTCGCGGACCTCGCTCGCCCGCATCCAGGTGAGCTGACCGGATGGCCTTCGACGAGGCGCGCTACATCCGTGAGGTCCTGGACCCGGCCAGACAGGCCGGTGGCACGCTCCCCGCGGACCTGCGGCAGCGCTACCAGCTGGAGGAGACGGTGAGCGCCGCCGAGATCACGGAGACCGTGCGGCAGGTCCGCCAGTGCTGGCGGCGCAGCAGGCAGATGCTCAAATACCGAAAGATCATCGGCCTGCTGGAGACCGACCACGCACACCGCTTCGCGGCGATCTTCCAGGCGGCCGAAGGAGGGGACCTGGGCCCGCTGCGGGCGGAGGTCAAGGAGGCGGGGGAGCGGGACAGGCGACGCCTGAACGACGCGCGGCGGCGGCTGGACGACGCGGCCGGCAAACTGCGCCTGCTGCCCCCCGACGTGGTGGCGGGCATCGCCACGTCGGCCGAGATCGGACAGGGGCAGGCCACCGGCCTCGCCGGCGAGCTCGGCATCGAGGTGCGCGAGCCGGACCGGCTCCCCCATTCGGCGCCCTACGCCGCCTACGGCAAGGTCAGAGAGGCGCTCGACACGCTGCGGGCCGGCAACCTGGCCATGTTCCTGTTCACGGATCAGGGCGAGGGGATCCGGGTCCTCGGCCCTCCGGAGGGGATCCTCGACCGGGTCGCCGAGGTGGAGCAGGCGACGCGTCGCAAGCCCAGGGGGTCGGCGACGGCCGGTGCCGAGACGGTGTGCTCGGCCCTGCGCGCCATCGCCGATCCGGCGGCCCTGGTGCTGTACGACGTTGTTGTCCGGCTCCGCGAGCGTGTCCGCGAGCACCCGTACGACGACACGCTGCTTCGTCACGCCGTCGACGACCTTCACGTCGATCCCGGGGACGCCAAACGGCTGATCTTCGCGATCCGCCACGAGACGGGGGTGGCGGGCGGGCCCGCCGCGCGGCTCCGCGAACTGGTCGACGGGGGTGAGATCCAGGCGGCGGCCGACTTCGCCGAGGCCCTGCCGCCGGACGCGCTCAGCGGAGAGGCCGCGGAACTGGCCACCGAGATCTGGGCCCGGCTGGACAAGGCCGTGCGGCTGCGCGACCTGGCTCGCACCGAGAACGATGGGGACAAGGCGTGGATCATGCTGGAGGACGCCCTGCGCCGGGTCCCCGATCTTCCCGGCGCGGAAGACCTGCTGGCGGGGCTGGCTCCCCATCCGCCGTCGAGGGTCGTGGCGCGGATCCAGGGGAACGCGGTGGTGGTCACCTGGACGGCTTCCCCTTCCAGGGCGGGTGACATCACCTACGACGTGTACCGCGACGGTGTCCCGTTCGCCGAGTCGGCCCGGTCCGGTGTACGGGACGACGGGCCTCCGGTCAACGAGCCCGTGACGTACGCGGTGGCGGCCCGCCGCGGCCGGGCCGCCTCCGCCCAGGTCACCGCCGCGTCCGTGGTGTCGCGTCCGGAACCGGGCGCGCTGACGCTGACCGCGGAGGACGGCGTGGTCGTCGGCCGATGGACGGTTCCCCCGGAGGCGGTCCGGGTCCTCGTGACCCGTGACGGCGTGCCGGTCGCCGTGACGGGCTCCGGCTTCCGCGATCGGGACGTGCGCAACGGGACCGGCCACGAGTACGTCGTGGCGGCCGTCTATCGGAGCGCCGAGGGCGACGTCACCACACCCGGGCTGCGTCACGTGGTCACCCCGCGGGCCAGGCCGGAGCCGGTCGCCGACTTCGCCGTGGAACCCCACGGTCAGGACCGGTTGCTGGTGCGCTGCGCGGAGCCACAGGCAGGGGGCCTGGAGTTCTTCTCACTGTCCGAGGCGCCACCCTGGCCGTACGGGGCGGGCGTGCCGGTCGCCGACGTGCGCGCGGTGGGCCACCCGCTGCGGGCGGCGCCCGCCGAGGGCGGGTTCCTGATCCGGCCCGAGCGGGCCTCCAGCGTGCTGCTGGCCGTCACCGTCGCGGGCGACCTGGCAATCATCGGGGCGCACCGCGAGCACCTCAATCTCGCCGCGCCGCGGCGGTTGACCGTCCAGCGGCGCGGCGAGGTCGTGTATCTCGGCCTCGAATGGCCACAGGACGTACCCGAGGTCGAGGTCCGCTGGGGTGAGCGGCGACTGCTGGTCAGCGCGGCGGCCTACCGGTCCCAGGGTGGTATCCGGCTGGAGGTCCCTGAGAACGAGGCCCCGGTCATCGAGGTGGCGCCCACCGTGACCGTGCGGAACGAGCGGGTGCGGGGAACACCCGTCTCCGTCCGGCTGGACGCCGTGGTGCCGGTCCGCTACGACCTGCTCACGGCCGGGTCCCCCTGGCGCAGGGAACTGGTCGTCGAGCTGACTTCGGATCGGCCCGTACGGATCGACCGGTTCGTGCTGGTGCTCAAGGCGGGCCGGATCCAGCCACGCTCGGCCGACGACGGGTTCGTGCTGCACGAGTGGTCGGCGGTCACCACACCGGCCAGGCTCACCCTGCCTCCACCGCGCCATGCCAGGCCTTACTGGCTGCGCTGTTTCGCCGAGGGCTCCGTCGAACTTGTCGACCCGCCCGTCCGGGTACTGAAAAAGGGGTAGACCATGATCAGCTGCCCGTACTGCTTCGCGAAAGTGGCACGCAGGCGCATCGCGTTCCGCTGCATGGGCAAGAGCAACCGGATGCCGGGTTGTGACCCGGTGCCCGACGAGGCCATGGGTGCCCTGCGCGGCGACGCCACGGCGCCGGTCCTGCCCCCGGTCTTCGCGGTCAGGAAACCCGGGCGGCGTGCGGTGTGCCCGGGGTGCTCTCGTGAGACGGGCTGGCGCGTCTGCCCGTCCTGCCACAGCAGGCTGCCGGCCGAGTACTGTGCCAACCCCGGCAAGATCGTCGCCCTGGTCGGGGCGAAGGGGGCCGGCAAGAGCACCTACATCGCGGTCCTGATCCACGAGCTGATGAACCGGGTGGGCGAGGAACTCGACGTCTCTCTCGTAGCATGCGACGACCGGACGATCGAACGCTACAAGCAGGACTTCGCCCGCCCCCTGTACGGCGAGCGGACTCTGCTGGTCAGCACGCAGTCGGCCGAGGCGGGACCGCGCGACCCCCTCGTCTACCTGCTCACCAGGACCGCCCGCGGCAGATTCCGCAGCCGCGTGGAGTCGCTGACGCTGGTCCTCTTCGACACCGCGGGCGAGGACCTGCGCCATCGCGACATGAGCGAGTTGCACCTGCGCTACCTCGGCGCGGCCGACGCCGTCATCTTCCTGCTCGACCCGCTGGGGCTGCCCGGCGCGCACAAGGCGCTGGAGGGGGCCGCCAGGGAGCGGAGCGGCGCGCTGGACGACGACCTGATGAGCGACCCGATGGACGTGATCACCCGGGTCACCGAACTACTGCGCAGCAAGGACCGGGGCCCGCTGACCGTCCCGGTGGCCGTGGCGCTCAGCAAGATCGACGTCTTGCGGCCCGCGATGGCCCGCCAGTCTGCGCTGCATCGGGCCCGCGACCCCATCCGAGCCCTGGATCTCGACGACAGGGACGCGGTCCACGAGCAGATCCGCGGGCTGCTGGACGAATGGCAAGAGAGCCGGATCGACCGGTATCTCGGCCAGCAGTACGCCCATTACGCGTTGTTCGGCCTCTCGGCTCTCGGCGCGATACCACCGGACGAGAAAACGGTCTCGCCGAGCGGCATCCGCCCCTACCGCGTCGAGGACCCGCTGCTGTGGCTGCTCTACCGGTTCAAGATCCTCGACGGCATCCGGAGGTAGTCCGATGGCCTGGCAGTTCCACTACACATCGGCCGAGGCGGGTCCAACCGGCCGCGCAGGCTTCCAGTTCGTGGCCGAGTCGCCGGGAGTGCCCGCGGGACTGAGCACGCACGTCGCGCCCTACCTCACCTACCGGCCGCCGCCCGGCCTGCCGACAGCCCCCTCCGCCCAGCAGATCGGCGCGATGCCGGTGGCCATGGCATACGGTCCCGCCGGGGACCGGATCGCCCTGACCCGCTGCGTCTACCTTGGACAGGACTACTCCGGGAGATTCGGCAACTTCCTCGGGCACGCGCTCGTGCTGGATGACGACGACCTCGTCGGGCTGCGCCCGATCGAGCTGTGGCGCGCCCCGATCTGGTCGGACGCGCCGGCGGCGCCCGGCTCGGCGCTGCCCGAGCTGACCGACCTCGCCCCCGGCCCCACGCTGGACCCCGAGTCACTGGGGCTGTGGCTGCGAGCGGGCGGGCCGGGCGCCTACGACAGGCTCGGGACCCTGCTCGAACTCACCCGGCAGGCCCTCACGACAGGGCATGGCCGGCTCCTGCTGGTCAGTTCCGATTCCGAGGAGATCGTGCGGTGGATAGCCGTGATCTCCTATTCGCTGCCGTGGGAGGTGGTCAAACGGCTGTCGTTCGTCACCTACAGCGGTGACCCGGCCGCCACCGCCCAGACGATCGTCGGCACTACGCCCGACGTCTGGCTCCCCTCGGATCTGGACGCCACGGTGCTGCCGCTCGACCAGCCCGTCCAGCGGGTGGGGTGGGGACGGTTCGCGGACACCGTCACCGAACTTTGGCGGCGGATGAACCTGGCCGGGATCGACGAACTCGGCACATTCGGTCAGGCGGATCCCGAGACGGTCGCGGCGCTGGTCGCCCTGTGCCTGTCGGGTGCCTCGGTGTCTGAGGAGGAGCAGTCGGCCATCACCTCGCTGATCGGCGGCGAGCTCCCCGAATGGGTATGGCCGGCCATCGGGCGCCGAGCCGACCGGCTCGGTTACGAGCTGGCCGCCGCCGTCGTCGCGCACGGCCCGCCGGAGGCGGCCGACCCGTGCGCGGCACGGTGCGTGCGGCTGGCCCTGCGGGATCCTTCCCTGGCGCCACCCGTCGGGCGCCTCCCCGGCCGATACCTCCGGGAGCTGTCGGCCGCGGCCGGAGCCGAGCTGGATGGGGCGGCGGGGCTGGCGCATCTGATCGCCGTTCTGCGCGTCGCCGACCTGACCGGCCTTTCGCTTTCCGCGGCCGGAGTGGAGCGCGCTGTCGCGGCTCAGGTCGGGGAAGGGCTCACCGGAGCCGTGGCCGCCGGGGAGGTCGCCGGATCCCCGCTCGGCTGGCGCGAAGTGCTGCTGGCCGGACTGGTCGCCGGACTCGAACGGGCCGCCCCGGGCGTACGCACCCGGGTGATGTCCGCAGAACTCTGCGACCTGCTCGCCGGTCACGATCTGCGGGACGCGCCGCTCACCGGGGTGGCCGTGGTCCGGGGGCGGTTCGCCGCCGGCCGGATCGGGCGGGTGGACGCGACCATTCGCCTGTTCCGGTACGGGCGGGGAAACGAGGTGCCGGACGAGCGGGAGACGACCCTTGCCGAGATCTGGCGGCGGGAGCCGACCGACGACGACTGCCTGCGGCTCATCGACGAACTGGGCGCCGCGATGCAGACATCCTTCACGCTGTGCGCCCTGCCCGGACGGGCTTTCGTCCGATACGGGGTTAAGGCGACGGAGACCGCCCGAATCGCCGAGCGGGTGCGGTCCGCGGGGATACCCGGCTTCCCTGCCGATGACGCCGATGCCGTCCTGGTTGCGATTGGGCTCGCGAACCTGGAGTCGCCGCGGTCCGTCGCGGCGGCCGTGGAACGGCTCACCGGCCTGACCGGTCAGACCGATGCCGCTCTCGCGAGCCTGATTCGCAGGCGGGCCGCGAAGACACTCGCCGGGCGAGACCCCCGGTTCCGTACCACTCTGCTGCTTCAGCTACCCGATCCCTCCCTGTGCTGGCTGCTGGAAACCTGGTTGGCCGCAAAGCCGAACCGGGATGAGCAGGCGGCCCTCCTGGAGATCGCCATCAGGGTCCGGCTGGCCGGGATGGAGATCGCGCCGCTGGACGAGTGGGCGCGCGCCCTGGTGAACGGCTGGACGCGATTCGGGTCCATGGAGAACCGGTTCAAGAACGACCCCGAACTCGCCGCCGGGCTGAAGGAGTTCATCCGGCCCAAACGGTGGCATCGGTTACGAGGAGGCCACTGATGGGTTCCGTGGTGGCCATGCTGTTCGGCCTGTTCGCGTGGATGCTGGGGGTTTGGCTGGCCACCCTGGCGGGCGTGGTGCTCTTTCCCGTCGCCCTCTTGGTGACCACGGCCGTACTGGTCGGCCTGTACTGCGTGCAGGCGAGCGCGATCCTGCTGCCGGACACCGCGTACGGCCCGTCGCCCGTGTCCAGGCCCGGCGGCGACCACAGACGAGACCCTGCCTACCGGCACTATCTGGCCTCCCAGGTCTGGCAGGACTGGCGATCGATCATCAGGCTGGCGAGCTCGCGCATGAGTGCCGGGGCGGCGCGCGGGCTGAGCCGGAGCACCGCGATCCTCCTGGGCGGCAAACAGGGATGGGTGCTGTTCCCGATCTGGCTGGGTGTGTGCGGCGGGATCGTGTCCGCGACCCTTCCCGTCGCCGTCACCGTGTTACTGATCGCCACCGCTTACCTCGCGACCGTCGCGACCGGGCTGCTGGCCTGGCTCGTCTGCGTGGGAGTGCTCCGTACGATCGAGCAGGTCCTCATGCTCGCCCGGCGAATCCTGCAAACCTGCCCCTACCCGGGCTGCTACTCGAAGTTCACGCTACCCGTCTACTCGTGTTCGACCTGCGGTGCCAAGCACCGGCACCTGCGGCCCGATCTGGACGGCGCGTTCTGGCACGTGTGCCAGTGCGGGACCCGGTTGCCCACCACGATCCTGCTCGGCCGCTTCCGGCTGCAGGCCCACTGTCCCCGATGCGACCGCCGGCTTCCGACTCGCATCGGCCGGGTGCGGATCGAACCCGTCCCCCTGGTGGGAGGCCCTGACGCGGGTAAGACCACGTTCATGGCGCTGACAGTGGACGCCCTGCACGGCGCGGTCACCGCCGCGGGAGGGACGGTGCTGTTCGCCGACGAGGGTGACGAGGCCGCCTTCCGGCAACTGCGCCGCGAGCTGGCCGCGGGAAAGATCAGCAAGACGCTTCCCGACCTGCCCAGGGCCGTGATGCTCGACATCACCCTGCCGGGAGGGTCCGAGAAGGGCAGCCGGATCCTCTACCTGTTCGACCCGTCAGGCGAGCACTACACGGGGGCCAGCAAGGTCGAGGAGATGCACTACCTCGCCCACGGCGAGGCACTGATCCTGGTCATCGACCCCTTCGCGCTCCCCGCGGTCCAGGACCACCTGCTCGAATCCGAGTCGCGCCTGCTCAAGGCCCGCGGTGTCATCCTGTCCCGGGAGGATCCCGCGGACACCTTCACCCGCCTGCGCAACGAGCTGGCCGGTCGCTCCGACGGAGGCAGGCAGCGGCGGGTCGCGGTCGTCCTCACCAAGGCCGACCTGCTCGAGAGCACCACCTCCGGGCGCGGTGTGAAGAACGACCTGCCAGGCTGGCTCACCCTCATGGGGCTGGGCAACCTCGTCCGTGAGCTGAGGAACCAGGGCGTGCAGACGCGCTACCTCACCTCGGGTCTGCCGCCCGTCACCGCGCAGGTGGTCGAGCTGTTCGGCTGGTTGACGGGACTGCGGCTCAAGGGCGATCCGGCCGCCGTCACCACCGCCGAACTCACCGCCGGCGACGCGCGCAGACCCTGGGACGCCAAGGCCCGCCCCGAGGGAAGGCTGCCGCTGAGCTACCTGATCTCACGGCGCGGTATCGCCGCGATCACCGTGGCACTGTCCACCACGGTGATCGTCATGCTGAGCCTGCTCATGCTGACCGCATGGATTCCCGGCGGCTCATCGGCCGGGCGGCCCGCCTCCCCAGCCGTCGCGGTCCAGGTCCCGGCGCCCAGTTCGGCACCGGCGGCGTTCGCCGGGCACTGGACGGGACCGGTGGACCAGCCCGGCGCCCCCGCCTTCACCATGGACATGGTGCTGCGGGCCGGCCGGCGAACCGTGACCTTCGGCTACCCCGAGCTGGGGTGTTCCGGATCCGCCACGGTGCACGGCGACGGCGGTTTCGCGGACCGGATCCACCTCTTCGAGGCGATCACCGACGATCCTCGGAACAAGTGCCAGAAGACGGTGTGGGCCTCGCTGACCAGGACGGCCGGGGGAAGGCTCGACGTCCGCCTCTACATCAACCCCGGTAGCAGCGAACCATTCGCCACGGCCGTGCTGGTTCGCCGGTGACAACACGCCGACCTGTGGGGACTCCCGGCCGCTACCAGTGGGTGCGTGCCTACGCGCTGGACGCCGCGATCACCGTCGCCCTGGACCGCGACGACCGGGAGCGGGCGGGCGCGCTCGTCGCGACCCCGGCGTCGCCGGCGGTGCGTTGTGACATGCGCGAACTCGTGGTCCGCGCCCACCTGCACCGATGCCGCCTCGGCGGTCGGACGGCGCTCGCGCCGGCCCGGTTTCCCGGTAGTCCCGCGAAACCGGCCGGTTCGACCAGGCTTGACGGCATACTGAAAGTTCCCCGCTGAGAGAGGCGTACGGGAACTTGGTGGATCCGATACGGCGGCCGGAAGAGATCGTCACGCGGCAGGACTTCTGCGACGCGCTGAATCAGCTGAAGGCGGCCAAGTCGCTGACGGTTCGCGAGATCGCGGCGGCATCCGATATTCCGGTCAGCACGCTCGGCGGCTACTTCGCGGGCACGCACCTGCCCGCGGTCAAACCACCGGACCTGCTGCTGAGACTACTGAGGGCCTGCGGTGTCCTTGCGCGTGACGAGGTGGGGCAGTGGCAGCGGGCCCTGGTACGGGCACGGGCCTCCCCGCCGCCGGGTGATTCGGCGCTCTCCGGGGCCGAAGCGCACAGTCTGCCGGTCGTCTCGACCGTCCCGCCGGTCGAGCGGCTTGCCCGGGGGCCGAGGGTCCGCGGCCGATCCCGGCTGGTCGCCAAGATCGCGCACGGCGCCGGCCTGGTCCACGTGTTGTACGGTCTGGGCGGTGAGGGCAAGACCACGACCGCCCTCCTTGTCGCCCAGACCGCCATGGAACGAGGCGTTCGCACCTGGTGGATCGCGGGGGAGAACCGGGAAAGCCTGCTCCACGGGATGCAGGCGCTGGCGGTGGAGTTGGGCGTCGATCATCGGGAACTGCTGATGGGCAGCCTGCCCGACCTGTTGTGGGGTGCCCTGACGTCGTACCCCCGGCCGTGGTTGCTCATCGTCGACGGGGCCGACGCACCCGTCCGTGACCTCGCGGTACCGCCGGGGCGCGTGCTGGACGGCAACGGGCTGATACGACGTCCGGGTCCGCGCGGCACCGTCCTGGTCACCACGCGGGACGGTTCGGAGACGGTGTGGGGCGCCGGTTTCCATCGTCGCCTCCATCGGATCGACCGGCTGGGTGTCCGGGACGCCGGGCTCGTCCTGCGTGAACTCGCCGGGACGGGCGCGGGAGGGCTGGGGCAGGCCACCGCGCTGGCTCGGCGGCTGGGCTGCCTGCCACTGGCTCTGCGTGTCGCCGGCGACTACCTGGCGGAGAGCGCCCGGCTTCCCGCCGAGGTCGAGGATCCGGCCGAGATCCGTACGTACGACGGCTACCGGACGGCACTGGATCGTGGCCAACCGGCCGAGTTCTTCGACGGGCAGCCCGGGGAAGCGGACGACTCGGAGCGGTCGATCATCGGCCGGACCTGGGAGCTGTCGCTGGACCTGCTGGCCGAGCGCGGGATGGGGGAGGCCCGGGCACTCCTGCGGTTGCTCTGCCTGCTGGGTCCCGCACCCATCCCGTACGGGCTGGTGCTGCGAGCCGAGGTGCTGGCGACGACGCGTTCCTTCTCCGGGATCACGGGGCGGTCGTTGATGCGCGTCCTGCGCGCGCTCGCCGACCTCAGCCTCTTGGAGCTCTCGGTCGAGGAGGGGCCCGTCCGGACGGAGATCGGGCTCCTCACTCTCCACCCCGTGCTTCGTGACGCCGGTCGCCGCCGGCGTGGATCTCGGGAGGACGGCGAGGCCGCCGCCGAACTGGTGACCCGCCTGCTCTCCATGGCCGCGCGCGAGCTCGACCCGAGCACGCCCACGTCGTGGCCGAGATGGCGGGTGCTGGCCCCGCACTGCGCGAGCCCGGTCGACCTCGTACGGGACCTGCCGGGTTTCGGCGGGCCGCAGCACCTGGAGCCCGCCATCCTGGCGGCCCGCTACCTGCGCGCCTCCGGCCACCTCACCCAGGCGGAACGCGCCTACCAGGCTCTGGTGGCTGACGGCGGCGGGCTGCTGGCCGATGATCACCCGGTCGTGTTGGAGCTCAGGCACGACCTTTCCCGGCTGCGGCTGGCGCTCGGCCGGCCCGCGCTCGCCGAACGCGACCTGCGCGAGGTGCTCGCCGATCGCGTCCGCACGCTGGGCCCCCTGCACCGCGACACCCTGGGCACCGGGCACTACCTGGCGAGGGCGTTGCGCGAGGCGGGCCGCACCGCCCTGGCGGAGGAAATAATGAGGCAGACGCTGCGGACGCGCGAGGCGACCCTGGGCAGCCGCCACCCGGACACGCTGACCAGCATGAACAATGTGGGGGACATGCTCCGCGCGGCGGGCCGGCTGAACGAGGCCGAGGCGATGCTCGGCGAGGTCCTGCGGACGAGGGTCGAGATCCTGGGCGCCGAGCACCCGGCGACCCTGATCACCAGGCACTACCTCGCCGAGGTGGCCCGTGACCGAGGCCGGACCGCGGAGGCCGAACTGCTGCTGGTCGGGCTCGCCGCCGACTGCGTCCGGATCCTGGGCGAGCGGCACCCCCGGACACTGCGGGTGCGTGACAGGCTGGGGGCGGTGCTGCTGGATCTCGACCGGCCCGGACAGGCCGCCGACCTCCTCACGGAGGTGCTGGAGGTGAGCGTCTCGGTGCTGGGCGCCGAGCATCCCGCCACGCTCGGCACCCGGCACCGGCGGGCGCTCGCGTGGGCCGCGCTGGGCGACCGGCGGCGGGCTTCCGCGGAGCTCTCGCAGGTGCTGGACGGGCGGCGGCGCCACCTGGGTCCCGAGCATCCCGACGTCGCCGTGACGGTGGCGGATCTGACCCGTCTCGCCGAGGCGGGCTGAGCCGGGGGCAGGCCGTACGCCGCCGTGACGGCGGCGGGTCCGGCTCGCCCGAGCGGGATCGGCCGGGACCCGGTCAGAGTGCCGAGCCGCGCGTCCGGTTGCCGGCGGCCTCCTTCGGTAACCGGAGCAGGCGGAGCAGATACTTCTCCGAGAAACCAGCGGCGAAGGTGAGCAGGATCAGGCCGCCGGGACCCGCGGACTCCAGCACCACGATGATGTTCCAGCCCGCCAGGAGCTGGACGATGAGCGCGGCCATGGCCCCCACCAGCGGGCCCAGCGCCAGCTTGAGCATGTCGGTGCGGTAGGTGACCAGGCTGGTCCGGCCGTCGCGCACCTGGAGCAGCCGGCTGAACAGGCCGCCCACCGCGCCCACCAGCATCAGCGTGGCCGAGACCGTGAGCAGCCCGGCGTAGCCGGGGAAGGCGATCGCCCACGCGGGCTGCGGGGTTCTGGCGCTGAGGAACGGTGACACCGCGAGCAGGAGCACGGTGAACACGCCGCAGTAGCCGAGCAGATGCTGGAGGCGCCGGACCTGGAGGCTGTCCTCGATCGCCTCCTTCGCGTCCGCGCTGTGCGTGGCGGTCAACGCGGCCTCCAGCGCGGTCCGGCGCTCCTGTATCGAGACGCCGGCGGCGCAGGCCGCCCGCAGGGTCGTTCGCGCCGCCGTCAGCGTTTCGCGCCCGTCGGCCGTCTCCAGCTCGGCGAGCGTCGCGTTGCAGCGGGCGGTCAGCATCTCCTCCGGCATCAGCCGCAACAGCAGACGGTCGGCGAGGGAGAGGTATCCGGCCGCGGCGAGGGTGTCGGGCCGACGTCCCTGCAGGCTCTCCCAGGCCGCGGCCAGTCCATCCGTGATCACATCTGCGGTGGACGGGTCATGGCCGCCGATCGAGCGCAGGTCCCCGTGGATGCGCCAGTAGACGCCCAGCAGCATGACCACCCGGGAGGCGGTGTAGCGGTTCCGGACGCCGTGTCCGGGCCGGTTGACGACGTCGATCGTCTTGAGGCCGGTCACAGCAACTCCCCCACTCCCAGCAGGTGATAGACGTGGACGACCACCGC
Source organism: Streptosporangium sp. H16 (assembly GCF_051918855.1). Taxonomy (NCBI): domain Bacteria; kingdom Bacillati; phylum Actinomycetota; class Actinomycetes; order Streptosporangiales; family Streptosporangiaceae; genus Streptosporangium; species Streptosporangium sp. H16. The sequence continues at coordinate 37,123 of NZ_JBPXMD010000021.1, read as the reverse complement.
GAACGAAAGGCACCAGACGGCGAGAGTGGACAACCGGGCGATCCGCCGCCGCCGCCGGAACTCCGCCGAGGCCCTCGCCCAGACCCGCGCCACGAAGGCGTCGTGAGGCCGGAGCCCGGACGCGTCGGCCATGGCCTGCAGGATCTCCAGCCGCACCCGCGAATTGCGCCGGTACCCGCCGTGCTCGGCCGGAAGCAGCGGGCCGTTGACCACCGGTACGACCACGTCGGCCACGCCTTCCAAGAGGGAGCCGCAGGAGACCGGGTCGTAGGCGCTGGAGAACTCCCGCCAGTGCGTCACCGAACCGGCGGGCAGGCGCAGGTCACGGTGCCAGGAGGAGATCAGGTCGGTGAGTCCGGAGGCGCGCAGGGCCACCGCTCCCACGAACGTCAGCACGGTGGAGACGAGCACGAGTTGCTCGGGCCGGGTGGGCCCTGACAGGGCCGCGTCCAGCCCGGCGCCGAACGGATCGCGCGCGGCCGCCGAGACGTTCGCGACGAACAACGGCCAGGACGTCACCGCGGCCGTGGCCAGCAGCGCCAGCATGGACGTCATGCAGATCGCGGCGATCCACCCGAGCACGCCGGTCCGTATCGAGAGCGAGCGGTTGACCCCGTGCAGCAGGCCGAGCCCGGATCCCAGCCCGAAGAAGACGGTACGTCGCCGTGGGCGCTCGCCGGCGAGCATCTCGCGGGTCAGCATCGCTCCCTGGCTGTGCGCCACCACGAGCTGCTGGGCGTCCTGCGGCAGCCGGTCCTGGCACCAGTGGAGATCGGAGCGGATCACGGCGGTCATCCGCGCGCGTTCCTCGGGCAGGCCCATCGCCACCAACGAGTCGCCGACGAAGTCGATGAGCAGCGTGACCGGCGCGCGGAGCAGCGGCACGTTTCCGATCAGTGCCAGCACGGGGCAGAGCAGCACCGTGGTCACCATGGCCAGCAAGCGGGGGGCGAACCCGAAGTAGCTCGCCAGCCCGATCGTCGCCATCCGCCCCGTCCGGCGCGGTGTCGCGGGCCCGGAGAACAGGGTCGGCGACATGCTGAACCAGGCGGCCCCCATCTGGTAGAGCGCCAACCACGGCACGACCAGGAGCAGCAGCCGGGAGAACCGCACCGGACCGGGCAGCGGGAAGCTGCGGGCCCAGCACGACTCGGCCAGCAGCCACCGGTAACGGAGGGTCCGGCCGCGTACGTGCGCGGTCACCTCCCAGATCTCGTGCACCGGCCAGGAGCTCGGCGCCACCGAACGAGGGGTGCCCCACAGCGTCCGGGCGATCCGGGAGAAGGCCCGTTCACGCCCGGGATCCGGCGCGTGCCGTTCCACCCGGCGAACACCGGTCACCGTGCCCTCGAGGGGGAGGCCGCCCGGCAGCTCGCCGGCGAGTGCCAGCAGCGGTCCGGCAAACTTGTCCAATGTGTGGCCGGGCCGCTGCATGCCGATGCCGTGCACGAACAACACCGCGGTGGCGGCGGTCCGGCCAGGTGGGCACTGCGTGCACGTGCCGCTCACCGTCTCGCCGGCTCCGGGCCGGTCGGCGGAGGGGCTCACCGTCTCACCAACTCCTGCCCTGTCAGCGTGGCCAGGGCCCGGCCGTACAGGAGGCTGAGGCCGCGCGCGTCGTCGAACCCGCGGGAGACCACAGAGGCGAGCTCGGGGCTGCCGGCGAGGCCGGGCCGGTCGTCGTCGTCGCCACCGGGCACGGCCCAGTAGGCGCGCTGCAGGCGCATCCCGGTGAGGGCGTCGCGCACCTCTGGAGCGCTGTCGGCGAGCTGGACGTCGGTGATCATGATGAGCGCGTGCGCGGCGCAGGCGCCGTCCCGCGCGGCATAGGCCCGGTTCAGTTCCGCCAGCGCGGGCAGCAGCCGGGTGTCCTTGCCGTTCGGCGGTCCGTCGGCCGTGATGGAGACCCCGGCCAGGGCGCTCTGGGAAGTCGGGGGCAGGACGAGCCTGGCCTGGTCGGTGAAGGCCACGGAGGCGAGCACGTCACCGGGATCCAGGTTCCGGTCGATGAAGGTTCTCAGCTCGGCGAGCGCGGCGTCCCGGATCGGCGCCTCCTCGGTCATGGAGGACGAGTAGTCCACGGCGAGGTCGAGGCAGACGGGGCCGTGCGTCAGCCGGTCGTTCCGCAGCTCGCTGTCGCCCAGCGTTATGGGCTCGTCGGAGCCGATCAGGAACGGCAGGAAGAGCAGGGTGACCAACGTCAGCGCGAGCGCGCCGAGCAGGGCGCGCCGCCGCCGCGCGTAACGGGGCGCGGGCTGCAGGGGGTCGCCGGTGGGCACCGAATCGCTCTCCGGCACCCCCCGGCCGAGATAGGGGATCCGGCGGCCACGGGGAACGCGGGATCGGCGTGGGACGGACATGTGGGCGTTCGTCTCCCTCAGGCTTGCGGGCCGGCCGCGGAGGGCCGGTCGTCGTCGGATTTCCTGATGCCGTTGGGAACCGGCGGCACCACGAAGGCCGGGCCCGGCGGCAGGCTGGAGGTCTGCTCAGGGCCGGAGCTCCGCGGCGGCGGCGGGTAGTGATCGAGCGCGGTGAGGATCTCGTAGAAGGCGGTCCAGTTGTACGCCAGTGGATCGCTCTCCACGATCGGGTCGGGTTCCTGCCCGACCATGGGCCAGACCTTGGCGAACCGCTCGTACATCGACGAGCCGGGCCGGGCCCGGCCGGGGGCGCGGGCGGGTGGATGGGCGCCCATCGCGGGGTCGCCCGCGCGCCCGACGGACAGGTGTTCGTCGATGGCGAGCTGGATGTCGGTGGTCTCGCGCATCATCTTCTGGGCGACGCCGAGCAACGCGTCCCAGGCGTGCTCGTGCGCGGCGGCGAGCCTGACCGTCTTGCGGCTGTGGCGCAGGGTGTCGGCCCGGTGCTGGGGGTCGTGCATGGCGTGCACGGTCACGGCGAAGGCCGGGACCGCGACGAAGACCAGGCCGAGTGCGAGAGCGGTGGCCGTCTGGAGGGGGTCCAGGCCGCCGTCCCAGGCAGCGTCGCGGGTGAACCGGGTGATCGACATCACGACGAGCAACAGGCTGACGAAGGCGATCAGGACGAGAGTGAGCACGCTCAGCGGGGCCTTCCGCAGAACGCCGCGGGGCGCGCGTTCCGCCGGGCCGCCGGCCTTCCTGCTGTCCTGCAGCTCGCGCAGCTCGCCACCGAGGTGGCGGGCCGCGACGATGACGATGAGCGGGGCGGCCAGTGCCGCCAGTGCCGCCACCGCCACCTTGAGGAGGCCCGTGTCCGGGATCACTCCCAAGATCGTGCTGTAGTAGAAGACGGAGTCGATGAACATGATCAGGACGTCGAGGAGCAGCACCTGGCGGGTCGACAGCCGCCGCGCCGAGGCGCCACGGGCCCCCGGCCGCTCCTCGCCGGCGAGCTGGTGCATCCGGTAGTCACGGTCCGCCCGTTGAAGCCGCAGGATTTTACCGGTGATCTCTCTTCGGTACCGCCCGGCGAGCCGGGGCGGGATCGCCATCGCCCGGCGCAGCAGCGCGATCTCCAGATGGGTGGCGCGGTGCACCTCCACCGGGCCGTTGTGTCCGGTGGGCGGCCGCCGCCACGGCTCGCCGTCGTGGCCCAGCCACCGCCGCACTCTGTCAAGCATCCGGCTCCTCCTTCCTGGGGACGTTCATCGGGCGTCGTTGAGGAAGATTTCGACCCGTCGGTTGGCGACGGCCGCGGCGGTCACCAGCTCCCCGGTGACCGGGTCTGTGTCGGGTGTCTTCGGTTGCCTGCTGCCGACCCCGTCGTCCGCGATCCGGGTGGGGTCGCCCCCCAGCCCGGCGATCCGGTTCGCGACCGCCTGGGCACGCTCCCGGCTGAGGCTCAACCGGTAGTCCTCGGTTCCCCAGCTCGCGGTGTGGCCGACGACCGAGACCGTGTGGTGGGGTGCCCGCAGCCACTCGACCACCGGTTCGAGCGCGGCGTCGGCGTCCGGGGAGAGCCGCGCGGAGCCCGGCTCGAACATGGCGTCGCCGATCACCGGGTGTTCCGGGTTGGTGATGGCGGCCGGTACCAGCTCGGGAAACGGCGCGTCGGACGGCGGATCCGACGGCCTCCCGCTACCGGCCACCCCCAGCTCCTTCTCGCAGGTGACGGCCCCGGCCTTGAAGCAGATCGCCGTCCAGAGCGATTCCACCCAGTCCTGGTACGGCTTGGGCAGCGGCGGGTCGTCCGGGTGCGAGTCGCCCAGCCCGTAGAAGGTGACCTCCGCCCCGGTCAGGGAGGGGAGGTGCCCCCCGGCGGCGAGCTGGGTCACGATCTCGTCGACGCTGGTGCTCCGCGCGATGAGCTGCCGCAGGTCCAGCGGGGCGGTGTTGTTCAGGCCGTTGGAGATGACCGCGACCGTGGCCGGCCGGGGCCGGTTGGCGATGTGGTCGCCGACCCGCTGGAGGGCGGCGAGCAGGTTGGTGTCAGGCGTCTTGGCGCGCATCGTGCTGGTCCGGTTGACCACGCATTCGGCGAGCATGCGGGCCAGTCGCACCCGGCGGCTCTCATCGTCCGAGACCGGGTGCGCGGTATAGCCCTCGAACTTCCAGAAGTCGCTCGACGCCGTGCCCTGGACGGCGCCGGCGGCGAACACGTCGGAACGGCGGGCTCCCTCGTAGATCTTCGTGAGAAGCGGTGATGGGAACGTTCCATTGACCGCGTCCGCGGTGACGTCGTAGACGATGTCGAAGAGTCGCTCCTTGCCGGTCGGGGCGGTCTTGATGGACCCGCAGTCCGGCGATTTGGCGCAGGACGTGAGTCCCGCGGCCACGATCAGTGCGAGCACGACCAGACCGATCAGGATGGGATGGCCCAGAGTGGTCCTGTGCTTTCTGTCACTGTTCTGGGATTTCGTGGTGCTCATTACGTCTTTCCGATCATCGAGGGGCCTTACGGTGGTAAGGGCATGCGTGATCGGCACCCATGTCCGCGCCCCAATGGTGAGCCCCGTAATGGTTCCGGAATGCGCTTTTGCCCGATGTAGGAATATAGCAGGCATATTTAATTTTATATTTTTTTATTATCCTTCGGGGCGCGTTGTGACTGGTGGAGCGAATTTCGGTCCCTTTGGGATCATTCGCCATCCTGCCGCTGCGGCGAAGAATGTAGTCCGAAATATCAAATATGTAATGACCGGTTTTATTTCCTCTGCCCCGTACGGCCTTGTACTGACTTGTACGGACGTGGGGTTCATGTCTTTTCTCGCGCGCCACATCAGGTTTGGCTGTCTCCATGAACCGGACCGCGATGGAAGGCAGGCCTTTGTCGAGGGTTCTGCTCTCCGGCCTGCACAGTGATGCGAACCCGTCACCCGGGCTCGGCACGGCCCGGTCACTCCGGCTGGAATGGCCGGATCTGCGCATCGAGGGCGTGGACTACTCTCCCGACTGCACCGGCCTCAGTGACCCTGTCTTCGCCGCGGTGCACGTGCTGCCCCGCTGGGCCGGCACCGACCCGGGCTCGGCCGTACGCGCTCTCGTCGGGCTGCTCGGCGGCGCCCGGTCGTGTTTCCTGTCCGGGCTCGACCTGGAGGCGCAGCTTCTGGCGGAGCGAGGGGGTCGCCATCCGGCCCTGCTGGTGCCGCCCGCGCGGGCCTTTCCCACGGTGCGCAAGCCGGGCAGCGGAGCGGCGGCGCTGCTTGGACTGCGGCTACCGGCGTACGAACTGGCCCCCGGAGTGGCGGAGGCCGCGGCATTCGCGACCCGCCACGGCTGGCCGGTCTGGGTGAAGGGCCCGCATCACGAGGCCCATCCGGTCGGAGATCTCCCCGCCCTGCGGGAGGCGTTCCGCGCGGTCCGCCGCACCTGGCACCAGCGGGAGGTCCTGGTCCAGGAGCACGTCGCCGGGACCGAGGAGTCCTATGCCTTCGCGGCGGTCGCCGGGCGTCTGGTCGGGGCGTGTCACATGGCGAAGACCCTCACCACCTCCGAGGGCAAGACCTGGGCCGGCCGGGTCGTGCCGGTCTCGGGAAAGGACCTCGACGCGCTCGGGCGGCTGACCGCTGCGACCGGCTGGACCGGCGGGGGCGAGGTGGAGATCGTCAGGGACCGGGCGGGGGAACGCCACCTCCTGGAGGTCAACCCTCGGTTCCCCGCGTGGATCTATGGGGCCGCGCTGCTCGGCGTCAACCTGCCCGCTTTGCTCCTCGCGGCCGCCGTGGGTCGTCGGGCCACCGAGCCGTCCATGGCCGGCGGACGATTCGTACGGATCGTCACTGAGATTCCCGCTGGACCCGTGCCGGCCGGTGACTCTCACGACGTCGATGACCTCCGCTGCTCCGGAGGGAAACGCCCGCCGGTCGTGCGCGGGCCGGGAGCGAAAGGACACCCGTCCGGCATGCCGCTGCTGTCCGGACTGCTCGCGGCCGGTCACTCTCCGGGGCCGGATCGGCCGCCGGTGGAACCCGAACTCCAGCGCTCGCTGGACGCGGTGTTCCGCCGCGGCATCGGGACGCCGGTGCGGCTGCTCCTGCCGGATGTCCTGGAGTCACGCCTGGCGGCCTTGGCGGATGTCGCCGCGCGGGTGAGGGCGGACGTGGGAGTGCCGCTGGACATCGCCTACTCGGTCAAGACCAATCCGGCCCCGCGCCTGCTCGGAGCCGTGCGAGAGGCCGGGCTCATGGTCGAGGCGATCTCGCAGCGAGAGGTGCGGCGCTGCCTGCGCCTCGGTTTTGACCCGTCCCGGATCGTGCTGACCGGGCCGGGCAAGTGGTGGCCGTGGACCCGGACGGCCCGCTGCCGGGTCGGCGCGGTCCTGTGCGACTCGATCCCCGACCTGGAGCGGGCGCTCTCCCTGATCCGGGCGGGCGTGGTCGGCACCGACCTCCTCGGAGTGCGGATCGCGCCGGTGTGCCATTCCTCCAGGTTCGGTGTGCGGCTCGATGACGGGAAGACTTTCGGGGAACTGCTCGGCCTCGTCGCGGACGGTGGCTGGAACGGGCCGTGGGGCGTTCACTTCCACCTGGCGGCCAGTCAGGTCGGTGGCCCGGCCTGGCTCCGTGAGGTCGCCACCGTCCTGCACCTGGCGGCCAGGCTGGGTGCCGGCGCCGGGGTCGGGATCCATACGGCCGACCTGGGGGGTGGCTGGCCGGCCGGAGCGCTGCCCGACGGTCGTCTGGAGGGCTTCGTGGGTGCCGCCTCCGACCTGGCCGCGCGAATCCTGCCGGGTCTGGAGCGGATCCTCATCGAACCGGGAAAGTCGATCGCGGAGCCGTCCATGGCACTGTTCGCCACGGTCCTCGGCCTGCGGCGGCAGGAGGGCCGGGCGGCCGTGCTGGACGCCTCGGTGGCCGAGCTCCCCGACTCCGGGCACGTACGTCCTGTGCTGTGGCGGCCCGCCGGCCGGCGGCACTGGTCACGTCTGGGGCCGGGACCGGACACGCTGCTCGGAAGGCTGTGCATGGAGAACGACACGATCGCCGGGGACGTGGCGCTGCCCGCGTCGCTGGCCGCCGGTGACACGGTGGCATTCCTGGACGTGGGGGCGTACGACGCCAGCATGAGCTACCGGTTCGGCCAGTGATGCCCGGTTCGGGCCGGGCGCCGGGTCCGGTGTGGACGGCGGGCCCGGAGCGGGCGGGGGCTCGCGCGCTGGCTGTCGGAAGCGCGGGATGGGACAATCCGCCGGGTGAACCGCATGTCATGCCCGCGCGGCCGGTGTCCGGGCGCGTGCGAGCCGCCGGTGGGGAGGACGGGATGGCCGATGCCGTGGACGGCGGGCTCGCCGAGGGGCTGGGGCCCGAGGCGGCGGCCGCCCTCGCCCGGTGGGCCGGGCAGCGGGACCTCGCGTACACGCTTGACCGCTGGTTCGTCAACGGCGCGACCTCGGCCGTGGTGGCGCTCGTCAACGAGAGCGACACGCTGCGGCGGCGATCTCGCAAGCTCGTCCTCAAGTTCGACGTGCCAGACCACGCTGGGTCCAGCGAGTACCGCAGGCAGCGGCGCGCGGTCCTGGACGCGCCGGAGTTCGCCCGCCGCCACCTCGCCGAGCTGATCCATGACCCTGTCGCCGTCGGCGAGGGCGGATGGATCGTCTTCCAGAGGATCGCGGGCCGCAGCGTCGAGAAGTTCCATGTCATGAGCTCTCTGGTGCGGGGCGTGATCGGGGCCGCCCCGGCGGGCGGCCCGGCGGTGGCGTGCGACGCGGAGGCGCTGGCCGGGGCGTGCGGCCGGATCTTCAACGCGATCCTCTCCGACTGGACGATCGCGCCCTACCGCGTGGAGCTCCCGGTGCCCGAGTTCCTGGAGCTGCACCTGCACGGCAGGACCGGGCCCGGCAGGCCACTGCGTTCGACGCTGCTGGAGCCGCTGGCCGGTCTGGAGGCCGCGGGCCCGGTCGCGGAGCTGCTCGATTCCGGGCTCACCGTGCCCGCCCTGCTGGGTAGGTGCCATGCCGACCTGACCGTCGAGAACCTGCTGGTCAGGGTCAGACCGGAACTGGAGCCGACCGACTTCCGCCTGATCGATCTGGCCAAATACCAGGCCGAGGGGCCGCTGGCGCGCGATCCGATCCTGTTCCTGCTGCATCTGGCGGTGCGTTTCGGCGGCGAGGGCATCTGGGCGGGCGGCGCGCTCGTGGAAGCCGTGTCCGACCCCGCGACCCCGCGCAGCGCGCTGCTACCCCGCTGGTACCACCAGATCCTGACGCGGGTGCACGATGGTGTGGACCGGTGGATCGAGGAGAGCGGATTCGACGGCGACTGGCGGGCGCAGGCGCACCTGTCCACACTGGCGGTGGCCGTACGGTTGCTGGGGCGCCGGTCGACCACGGCCGCGCACCGGCCCTGGCTGGCCCGGCTGGCGGTCCGGTCGGCCGCCACGTACCTGGAGAGTCGGTCGCCGGGCTCCGGGACCCCGGCCGGCGGGCCGGTGGAACCGTTGGTCGTGCCGCGCCAGCTACCGGCCGGCACCCGTCTGTTCATCGGCAGGGGCCGCAGCCTGGCGGAGCTCGACGAGCTTGTGGCCGGCCCGCCCCCCGCCCTCGTCGTGGTGCACGGCACCGCCGGAGTCGGCAAGACCACCCTCGCGCTGCACTGGGCCAATGCCGCCGCCGGGCGGTTCCCCGACGGCCAGCTCCACGCCGACCTCCGGGGGTTCGACGCCTCCGCGCCCAGGGGACCAGAAGACGTGCTGCACGGATTCCTCCGGGCGCTGGACGTGGCCGAACCCGACGTGCCCGGGGGCCTCGACGCGAAGGCCGCTCTCTACCGCAGCCTGCTGGCCCGGCGGCGGATGCTTGTCCTCCTGGACAACGCGCGCGACGGAGAGCAGGTCCGCCCGCTTCTCCCCGGCGGGTCCTCCGCCTGCGCCGTCGTCATCACCAGCAGGGACCGGCTCGACACGCTGGTGGCCAGGGAGGGCGGCCTCAGGGTGGCACTCGATCGGCTGGAACGGTCCGAGGCCGTCGAGCTGGTCCGAGCCCGGTTCGGCACCGGTGCGGATCCCGGCGCCGCCGCCGAACTGGCCGAGCTGTGCGCGCGCCTGCCACTGGCGCTGACCATCGCGACGGCCGGCGCCACCGCCTCCTCGTCCGTGGAACGGCTGGCCGGAGAACTGCGCGACGAACGCACCCGGCTCCTCATGCTGGCGCGCGGTCCTGACCTGGACCTGCGCTCGGTGTTCTCCTGGTCCTACCACCGGCTGCCGCCGGAGGCGGCCCTGCTCTACCGGTTGCTCGGAGTACACCCGGGCCGGAGCGTGACCGTTCCCGTCGCCGCGGCCCTGTGCGGCGTCGACCTCGTCACCGCGCGCAGGGGGATCGAGACGCTGGTGCGGGTGAACCTGCTGGAGGAGGCGACTCCCGGCCGGTACGTCCTGCACGACCTCCTCTACGCGTACGCGGTGGGGCTGGCGGACGCGCTCGTCGGGGCGGCCGAGCGCGTGGCGGTCCTGAGGCGGCTCTACGACTACTACCTCGGGATGGCCGACCGCGCCGACCGCGTTCTCACCCCGCACCGGTACCGGGTACCGCTCGACATCGACATCGAGTGGGCGCGCGGGGGCCCGGCCGTCGCGACCTACGCCGCCGCGCTGGGCTGGTTCGACGAGGAGTGCCAGAACCTGGAGGCGCTCTGCCGCTCCAGTGTTCCCGGCACGGACCGCGAATGCTGGCAGCTCGCCTACACGCTGCGCGGATACTTCTTCCTGACGAAGCGGTGCGAGATGTGGATACGCACCCACCGGTCGGCCCTGGCGGCGACCCGGCGGATACCCGACCGGCACGCGGAGGCGCTCACCCTGAACAACCTGGGCCTCGGCCTGCTCGAAAACGGCGAGGAGGAGGACGCCGAGGAGCACTACCGGCTCGCGTTGCTCGGCTTCAGGGAGAGCGGCGACCGTCACGGCGAGAGCACCGCGCTCGCCAACCTCTCCTGGATCGCGCACTACCGGGGCCGGCACGGGGAGGCGCTGCGGCAGGGCCAGGCCGCCCTGGACTTCTACCGGCTGGCCGGCTCCTCGCGGAACGCGGCCATCACGATGCGCGGGATGGCCCTGTTCGAATGCGCCCTCGGCCGCCACCGCGACGCCGTACGGCATCTGCGAGAGGCGCTGGAGGTGTTCGCCGAACTCGACCTGGGACTGGACGAGACCATGGCATGGAACGCGCTGGGCGAGGTCCTGGCCGCGCTGGACGAGTCGCGTGACGCCGTGGCCGCACACCAGCGCGCACTGGCGGCCGCCCGCTCCTGCGGCAGCCGGCACGAGGAGGCGCGGGCGCACCACCGGCTGGGCCGGCTCGCACTCGACGCCGGCGATCCCGGCGGGGCACGCGACCACTGGGCCCGGGCCCAGGCACTTGCACAGCAGCCCGGCCTGTCGGCCGGCACGGCCGATCAAACGGCGTCCATCACGGGGACGCCCTATCGCAGAAGGCGGTCAGATGGCGGGAACGCACCACCTGCGACGGCCTGACGGATCGCTCTTCGATGTTTTCGTCAGCGTCGCCGGCCCTGACAAGCCACGGGTGCGGCAGATGATCCCAGCCCTCAAACGGGCGGGCCTGAAGGTCTTCCTGGACGAGAGCGACATCCGCCCGTTCGAGAGCATCACCGAGAGGATCAGGCAGGCACTCGCGGGGTCAAAGGCCCTGCTCGTGTGCTATTCGCGGGACTACCCGACCCGTTCGGCCTGCCAGTGGGAACTCACAGCCGCGTTTCTCGCGGCGTCCCATTCCGGCAGCCCCGCCGACCGAATCATGGTGATCAACCCGGAGACCGGCGAGGACCACATCGCCCCGGGGGAGCTGGCCGACGCCTGCTTCGCGCGATGGCCGGATTCGGCGGGCGAGCGGAAGAAGCTGGCCGCCGCCATCCGGCAACGGGTGGACCTGCTGTCGGGCGGCCTGGGTGCCCTTGCCGACCGGCCCCCTCCGGCCCAGTGGCCCGACGGGATGCGCGGACATCCGGGGTTCGTCGGCCGCTACCGGGATCTGTGGCTTCTGCACACGCGGTTGCGCGCCGACGACCACGCGCTGACCGCTGCCACCCGCTCCGGCGGCGTGGCCGTGCTGGCCGGGATGGCGGGCATGGGGAAGACCACCCTCGCCGCCGAGTACGCCGCCCAGTTCGGGGCCTTCTACCCGGGCGGAATCTACTGGACGGACGCCTCCGGTGGCGGTTCTCCCCACCCGGAGAACGTCGCCTCCTGGTACGAGAGCCAGCTGAGGGACCTGGTCGGCCGCACTGTGCCCCGCTCGCGTCTCCTCCCGCTGGCGGGCGAATATCTGCGGGCACGCCCCGGCCTGAGCCTCTGGATCGTCGACGAGATCCCCACCGGGCTGCCGGCGGACGCCGTCCGCCGGCTGGTGATCCCCTCGCCCTCGGTACGCACCGTACTGATCACCCGTGACACCGCCCACAGCGAGGTCGCCGGTCTGGTACCGCTGGGCGCGATGGACCGTGCCGACGCGATGAACCTGTTCTCCCTGGAGCGTGACCTTTCCCTGGAGCGCGACACGGTGTCGGCGGGAGAGAAGGAGGCCGCCGGCCGGGTGATCGACCTGCTCGGCGGCCACCCGTACGCGATCCGGATGGCGGGCCGGTCGTTGCGCGACCGCGAGGGCCTCGTGTCGGCCGCCGACCTGGTGAGCCGCCTGCGGACGGGGCCACCCGGATCCACCGGGGTGGGGGTGGTGCTGGACGACACACTCGATCGCCTGGACATCCCGGCTCGCCACGTGCTCGATCTCATCACCGTGCTCGGCCCCGCGCCGGTGCCCGCCGAGCTGGTCGCGGCCGTCCTCGGCGCCGCCGCGGGCACCTCGCCCGCCGACGCGGCCGAGCGGGCCGGGAGCGCGCTCGGCACGCTGCGGCGTTTCCTGCTCGCGACCCGGACGGGCAGCCTGTGGAGCGTGCACCCGCTGGTGTTGGACGCCACCCGCCGACGTGCCACGGGTGATGGCCGGGCACTCGCCTTCGAGGCCGCCAGGCAGATCCCGGTACTGACCGCGACCGCCGATGCCCGGGGCCAAGCCCATCTGATGAGCCACGCCCTTGCGCTCGCCGACCGCCGGGATCTGCCCGACGGCCTGGGGATGCCGCTGCTGCGCGCGCTCGCGGCCTTCCGCCTCGACCTGGGCCAAGCCGCCGCCGCCGCGGGATTTCTCGCGCGGATCGCCACAGCCGGCGCGATGACGACGGACGACCTCCTCATGAGCGCCGGAGCCAGGAACGACTCGGGCGATCACTCAGGCGCCCTCGGCGACGCGCTCCAGGCCCTCGACCGGGTGCGCGAGCTGCCCGGCGGGTCCGTGGACCGGCTGCGCGCCCATCGCCTGGCCGCGCAGGCGCTGGACGGGCTGGGCGGCTACGGTGACGCGGATGAGCACTGGCGGGCCGTTGAAGCCGATTCCGGCCTTGCCGGTGTGTCCACGCCGGAGGCGGTGGCCGCGCGAGTCGCCCGGGTACGGAGCCTGCGGTTGCGCGGCCGGTTGCGGGACGCGCTCACCCTGGCCCGGGAGATCGTCCCCGCCCGTTCCACAGCGCGGATGACGGATACCCTCCTGGAAGCCACCCTCGAATTGGCCCGGCTGCAGCAGATGACCGGTGCGGAGGGCGAAGCCCGGAGCACGGCGGAGCGGGTCGTGGACGCCTACCGCGAACGCGGCCTGACCGAGCACGTCACGGCACTGGCCGCCCAGGAGGTGCTCGCCTATGCCACCGTCTCGCTCCAGCTGTGGGAACTGCGGCCGAACACCAAGGGCTGGGCCGAGGCGGAGCGGCGGCTGGCTGAGTTGCACACCCGGCACGCGGCGTCGCTGGGCCCGTACAACACGCTGACCCTCACCCTCGCGGTCCAGCGCGGGCTCACCCTCGTCCGCCTCGGCCGTTCCCGGGCCGCCCGCGACTTCCTCACCCCGATCGAGGCCGACTGCCGCGCCGGTTTGGGGCCGGAACACCCGGTGACGGCGCGGGCCGGTTACGCGCTCGGGATGGCGCACTTCCAGCTGTCGGAGCTCGACCGCGCCGCGATGCTCCTGGAAAGCGCGTTCGAGCGGCAGCTCCCGCTGCTGGGGCCGGTGCATCCCGAGACGCTCCAGTCGAAGCTGGACCACGCCGCCGTTCTGCTGGTGTCCGGGCAGCATGCGCGCGCCACCCAGATGATCCGCGAGGTTCGCCGGGACCTGCCCAGGGAGGTCGGCCGGAACAACGACCTGTACGGCAGGGCCGTGATAGCCGAGGGCGTGTTGCGCCTGCCCGCCTGGATGATCCGAGGAGGTCTGCGCGCCGCCCGCTGGTTCGACCGGAAAGGCGGCGACGGGGAGGAGCCCGGCTAGGGGAGGGCCTGGCCTGGGCGCAGCGCGACAAGCGCCGATCCGTGTGCGCCGACGAACCAGTCAGGCCCGGGTAGGAAGGCCATGCCCGCCAGGTCGCAGTTGAGCCTCGCGGTGACCGCGGGTGACCTGTCAGGACGTACGAAGACCACCGTTCCGGACGAGAACGCGCAGGCCACGGTTCCCGCTGTGCTCGCTGTGCCCGCCGCGCTCTCCGCGACCACCAGATGGCTGACCCGCCCCCCGGGGCCCGGCACCTCCCGGACGGGGCGGGGGCCGTGGGGGCCGAGTACGTCCCAGAACCGGATCGGCCCGGCCGCCCCGACGGTGACCAGGACGGGTCGCCCCGCCGCGGACACCCAGGCCGTCCTGACGCCCGGCACGTTCAGCGGCAGGGCCGTCACCCGTTCGGGACCGTCCGCTCCGTCCAGGTCCCAGACCACGACACGGCCGAGATCACCGACGGCGGAGAGCAGCCGGCGGCCCATCGTGACCGGTGCGACCGCCACCTCCTCCACCCGCTCTACCTGCTCGCCGTCCTCGGCGTGGTCGAGGACGCGGTGGTCGATCTCGCCGGTGGGCCCCACCGACACGAGATGGACCACGTCATCGGTGCCCGCCACGACGCTCACCCCGCCGTCGGGGGCGGGCAGCCGGCTCAGGCAGGTCACGGGCACGTCCGGAAGAGCGAACAGTTCCTCGCCCCGGGCGTCCCAGATCCGCAGGAACTCCGGCCCCGCCGCGCACACCAGCCGCAGCGCCGGTGTCGCGACGACGGCCAGGTGCTCGACGAGGTTCTCGTCGGTGGGCCAGGTGCGCGGGGTGCCGACATGTCCGGCGGCCCCCAGCGACCAGAGCGTGAGACGTTCGTCGCCCGCCGCGCATACCAGCGCGGAGCCGTGGCCTGTCGCGGCGGCGGCTATCTGTTCGACGGGTTCACCGTGCGCGAGGACGATCGGGTGGGCAGTGGACGCGGCCCGGTCGGCGTGCCACACCCAGGCCTCGTCGTGACCATCGGCCGACGCCACCACCAGCCCGCGCCCGTCGTCCACCCCGGCACAGACGACGTCGCGGACGGCGGGGGCGTCCGCCCCGTCCTCCGCTCCTCCCGCGACGTCCACCTGCCAGAACTTGGTCAGCCCGCTCAGACCGCGGGTGGCCAGCAGCGGGCCGTCCTCGCCGGTCCCCAGCCCGAGCAACTGCGCGACCTGTTCGCCGGACTGCAGCCTGGTCACCAGACGGCTCTCCACGGCGCCGCCGACGGTGAACACCTGAACCGTGCCGGACCAGCCCACGCCCGCGATCAGCGTCCCGGCCTCGTCGAGGAAGACCAGTTTCTTGATCGGGCCGCCCAGGTCTATCGTGGCGATCTCCCGTGGCGGGTGGCCCGGTCGCAGCGACCTGATCGTGATGGTTCCATAACTCGCCGCCGTGGCCACCAGGGCGCCGTCGCCCGAACCCGTCAGCGCCATCGCGGACACCTGCCCGGCCGCTCCCAGGCGCAGGCCCTCATCGATCAGGGAGCCGGTCGCGCCGATCCAGAACACCCGCCTGCCATCGTCGACGTCCGCGACGACGCACGCGCTCTCCGCGGTGCCCGCGCTCCTGAGGCCGCGCAGTTCGCCCCCCACGTGCTCGGTGTGAACCTCGGGCAGGGCGTTGGACCGGAACCGCCACAGCCGGACGACACCCGTCCGCGTTCCGGTCAGCACGGCACCCGTCGCGGCCGTGGCCGCCAGCGGTGCCACGAAGTCCACCCCCGCGCCGGGCGTCTCCAGGGGAGCGGCCGTCTCGTTCAGCGGCCGGACGCTCAGGCCGGGGTCCGCGTCCCGGATGAGGCACATCAGCTTCAGCCCGCGCGGCCCGCCGATCACCAGCAGCCGGTTCGGCGGATGCGCAGGTCGCACCGAGCCGGTGGGGTGGGTGGAGGCCCCCTGCCCGGCCGCCGTCCAGATGGTGATGGTGCCGTCGGAGGCGGCCACCGCGATCCGCACGTCCCGCGACGGCTCGGTCCACGCCGTGACCGCGTCCGGCGGCTCCGTCCCCGGGGGGCGGATCGTGAACGTCGGCCCGAGCGGCGCCTGGGTCGCGGCGTCCACGAGCAGGCCGCGGCCGTCGGGCCGGACGAGCAGCGCGGCGGGGGCGTCGTGCGGGCCGTCGACGGGAAGGACCCACCAGGACAGGTCGGCACCGCCAAGGGGGATCGCGCTCGGCGGGCCGCCCGCACGCCACGGGGTGATCCAGGGCAGGGGCGGCTCCGCCGCGGCCAGGGCGTGCGCGACGGTGACGGCGCCGAGCAGGCCGGCGTGGAACTGCAGCGCCGCGACGCGTTCCGGGAACGTTCCGTCCTGTGCGTACGCCGCGCGGCGGTAGACCCGTACCACCTGGCGGGCCTGAGGGTCCGCGAGCCCGGTCAGCGGCGCCACGGCGCTGTCCGGGTCGGCCGCGGCCAGGCACCTGGGCTCCTCGGTGATCAGCGATTCGATCTGCCCGGCGTTGCGCGCGTGGGTCAGCAGGTTGGCGCGTGCGTAGTCGCGGGCCCGGTGCCACTGCCGTACGCCGTCTACGACCGGCACCCTGTCCAGCAGCGTCTCGAAGAAGATCCGGTCACGTCGTTCGCGCCATCTGCCGGTGAAGTACCTGACGAACGACTCGTGCCGCATCGAATACGCCGGGGCGGCACCGCCGGTCTGATCGAGGAAGAACCCGAGGATCCGCAGCGCCTGTTCGAGATCGCGTTCGGTCACCTCGCGCGGTTTCTGGAAGGCACTCGCCACCGCCAGCCAGAGGTCGTCCGGCAGGCCGCCCCGCTCGGCCATGGCGATCGGCTCCAGGAGCTCCTTGATCCACGGGTCCGATCCGCGCAGGCGGCGCTCGACGTCGTGCTCCAGCCAGTCCTCCAGGCGGTCCGGCCAGTGCAGCGAAGCGCTCCAGCCGCGGACCATGACCTGGATCGGCGGCATCGCCAGCAGTTCCTCGGCGATGAACTGCGCGATCAGGAAGTTTCCCCGGGCCTTGCGGGTCGATTCGCGGCCGACGACGTCCAGTAGTTCCTCGTCGTCCCAGCCCCCACCCCGGCCGTAGCCGTTCGGCCGGGGGTCGGCGCGCAGGAGGCGGGCGATGTAGCGGGCCACGTCGGTGGCGGTCAGATATTTCTCCGTGTCGTCGAGGTCGACGACG
Organism: Streptosporangium sp. H16; assembly: GCF_051918855.1. NCBI lineage: Bacteria > Bacillati > Actinomycetota > Actinomycetes > Streptosporangiales > Streptosporangiaceae > Streptosporangium > Streptosporangium sp. H16. The sequence continues at coordinate 20,188 of NZ_JBPXMD010000021.1, read as the reverse complement.
TGCGGCCACAGTCTCCGCAGCGGCGGGGGGACGGCCATCAGCGGGTCGTCGGTACGTTGCGGCTCCCGCCGGACCCCGATGACCAGCCGGACCCGCTGCGCCAGATTGCTCAGCAGTCCCATCAGCTCGAAACGACCGGACGGCGGATCGTCGGGGCCGGTCGGAGCCGTCTTGGCCTCGTCGATCGCGTCGATGACGACCGTGTACCGGCGGGGCTGCTGTTGTTCCAGCCAGTACATCAGCGTCTCCACCGCGTTGCCGGGATCCGGGCGCGGCGCGCCGAGCGCGTCGGCGAGGCCGGAGACGAGTTCCCCCACGTTCTTGCCGCTCGCGAACAGGGCGGCGTCGACACCGCAGTCCGGGACGCCGGCTCGCAGCTCGCCCGGCAGGTCGCTGGGCCGCAGGCTGCGCAGCACCACGGCGGCCAGCAGGGCGGACTTGCCGACACCCGGCATGCCGGTCACCACGCAGAGTCCCTGCTCCTTCGTCCGGGTGAACTCCGCCACCTTGGACATCGCGCGGTCGCGGCCGGTGAAGTACCACTCGGTGGTGCTGGTGCTGGACCCGCGCACGGCGGGCCACCAGTGCTCCTTGAGCGCGGGCGGTGAGAGCGGTCTCCGCGCCGTTGACGGCTCGCCGTGCCTGTACCGCAACGCCGCGAGCAGATCGTCCGCTCCTCGTGAAAAGGGCCTCGAAACCAGATAGTGCGTGTTCACCCTCGGCAGGAGAAAACCGGGGATCTCCTCGACCTTCCCGCCCGGGAGCACCACGGGGAGGATCCGGCGCACCCAGGCGTCGTCGTCGGTCAGCCTGTCCTTGAGCAGCCCGATCTCGTACCTGACCCCGCGATGGTCGACGAGGGGCGGCGAAACGGGGGACGCCACCTGGTGGTACACCGGCGACGCCACGACGACGACGAAGTCGGCGAGCAAAATCTGCTCCTCGGCCCAGCTCGCCCAATTTATCCGGACGTCCGGGACGAACACGTCCGCGACCACGTCGAGGTCCCCCTGATCCGACAGGAAGTCACAGAAGTCCCTGACCAGCCGTTTGTGCCTCTCCGATTCGTGGGCGTACGACACGAAGACCCGTCGTCTCCCCGCCGGTCCGTTCTCGGCTCTCTCTCCGAGGGCTTCCGTCGGATCGGACGCTCCGCCGTGCGCGGCCGTTGGGGAGAGGGGGTTCGGTGTGGACGACACAGAGCAGGACCTCCGAAGGCAGATATAGCCTGACATCGCTCCGCACCGGGCAGGCGTTTCCACCGCCGGCGCTCGCGTGGTCATCCGGGGCCGACGGCCTGCTGCGCGGGCGGACCGGGCGAGGCGCGACGGGTGATGGCACCGTCGTCTGGGCGCGGAAGTCACCGGCTCCTACAGTTGAGGGAGATGTCAGCGAGTGCGAAACCACCAGGGGGATCGCCGCCATGGATGACGGTGGTAAGCCGGCCGCACGGAGCGTGCGGCAGCGCGTCGTGATTCTCGCGAGCGGTCCCGTGCTGGGCGCCGTCGCCGGCGTGCTGACGAATCTGATCACCACCGCGTGGAACTGGTGGCTGTTCTCCGGTCTCGTCGTGGTCGTCGGCATGGCCACGGTGATCGTGGTGCTGACCGAGGACCAGTTTCGGGCGAACCGTCCTGTGCCCCCGGAACCGGCGAGGCGAGCGCCCCTGTCGGGGCTGCCAAGGAACCCGACGAACTTCGTGGGCCGTACGCGGGAGGTCGCCGAGCTCGAACGCCTGCTCGCCGGGCGGCGTTCCGGATCCGGAACGGTCTGCGCGGTCACCGGGATGGGCGGAGTGGGCAAGACCACTCTGGTGCTTCAGGTGGTCCACCGTCTCAAAACCGCCTATCCGGACGGGGTTCTCTTCATCGACATGCACGGTCAGGCCGGTTCGCGTGCCGTTTCGGCCGGCGAGGTGCTGGGCCGGTTCCTGGGGCGACTCGGCGTGCCGGGGGAGTTCGTACCCGCGCACGTCGAGGAGCGTGCCGCGATGTTCGGCGACCGTGTCGCGGGCAAGAGGATGCTCATCGTCCTGGACAACGTCCGCGACGCCCAGCACGTGGCCCCCATCCTGTCGTCGCCTGGTGGTTGCGACATCATTGTCAGCAGCAGGAACACGCTCAACGCGCTGGAGTGCGAATGGCGGCTCGAACTCGCGCCGCTTCCGGTCGACGAGGCGAAGGAACTCCTGCGGCTCTCGGGGGCCGTCGCGACCGCGACCCCGGACACCGCGACCGACGCGCTCATGGAACGGATCGTCGAACGATGCGGACGGCTTCCCCTGATGATCTGCATCGCCTCGGCGCGGTTACGGTCCGGCTCGGTCACCGGCCTGGACGATCTCGATGACCGTCTCGCCGACGAACGGCAGCGCCTGGAGGAGATCGACGACGGCGAGCGCGACGCGGCCGCCGTGTTCCGTGTCTCGTTCAAAGCGCTCTCGCCCGGCCTCCAGCGGGCGTTCACGGCCCTGGCACTGCACACCGGCAACGAATTCGGGGTCGGTGCGGCGATGGCGTTGCTCGGCGAAAGCCCGCAGGGAACCGAGAGGTCGCTGGGGCGCCTGGTCGACGCCAATCTTCTCGTTCGCCACGCACCCGGCCGCCACCGCTTCCACGACCTGGTCCGGACGTTCGCCGAACAGGTGGCGACGACCGAACTCGACGCAGGTGAGCGCGAGAGCGCACTTCTCCGCGTGATCGACTACTACCTGCACGCCGTCGACCGCGCGGATCGGGTGATCACGCCGGAACGGTACCGGGAACCGCTTCCCTCACCCGAACCCGCCGGTCTACCGGACCTCTCAGGTTACGAAGCGGCGCTCGGCTGGATGGTCGCCGAGCAGCGGAACGCGGTTGCCGCCTGCCAGGCGGCCGGGCGGCACGGATTCGACGATCGGTGCTGGCAACTCGCCTACGGCCTGCGGGGCTTCTTTTTCATCACCAAGCCGGTGGACGACTGGATCGAGACGCACACGTGGGCTCTGGCCGCCGCCCGCCGCGCGGGCGCCCGGCAGGCCGAGGCGAGGACTCTCAACGATCTCGGCCTCGCGGTCATGCACACCGGGGACCTGGACACCGCGGCGGGGCACTACCACCGGGCGATGACCCTCTTCGAGGAACTGGGCGACGCGTACGGAGCGAGCACGGCACTGGCGCATCACGCCTGGATCCACCACTACCGGGGAGATCACGAGGAGGCTCTCCGGGAGAGTTTCCAGGCGTTCGATTTCGTCGGCGCCCACGGTAGCCGACGCAGAAGAGCCATCATGCTTCGCGACATCGCTTTCATCGAGACGAAGCTCGGCAGGTATCACGCGGCCGTCGGCCGCCTTCCGGAGGCATTGCAGATCTTCGAGGACCTCGGGCTGCACGTCGACGCCGCGATGACCCTCAACTGCCTCGGTGAGGCGTATCTCCCTCTCGGCCAATGGACGGCGGCGGAGAAGGCGTTCTCCGCCGCGGTCGAATCCGGCCGATCCGGGGGCAGCCTCTTCGAGGAGGCCCGCGCTCACGACCACCTCGGCAGCCTCGCCGCGCGATCCGGGGACGACGCACAGGCACGGATTCACTGGACGGTGGCTCTCGCGCACTACTCCACCGTGCATGCGAAGGGGAGAGCCCGGTTGCTGCGTACCCGGCTTGAGACTTTGGAGGATCACACTCCCTCGGTGGCATCCTGAGCGGGACACCGGACCGGCCGCGGGCGACCGCGGCGGCCCAGAGCCGGGGAATCGGGCGGGGGCCCCTGCCCCGGGAACCGCCCTTTCGCCAGGTCCGCTCCGAAGGGAACGGGTTCAGGACCACCACCACGGCGGTCCTGAACGGCCGGACACGGTGAAGAGGGCGGGCCTCTCCTCTGGGAAGAGGTCGTCCGGACGGCGGGTTAGCGGTAGTGGACGAAGACCGGGTTCGAGTAGAACCACAGGTCCTCCCAGGGGCTCTCCTTGCCGTCGGCGAGCGGCTCGGCCTCGTCGGTGCTCGTGCCGCGCACGCGGGCGTAGAAGTCGCCCTGCACGTCGCGCAGGGTGTGGCGGATGACGTACTCGCGTCCCGACCTGCGCCAGTCGCGCGGGCCGAACCGGGCCACGACCTTCGTGGTGGGGTTGGTGTCGGCGTCGAGGTTGGCGCTCGGGCCGGTGATCTGGCCGGTGATCAGGTCGACGCGCCGGACCTCCGGGTGGTCGCCGTTGGCGTTCTTGCCCTCCAGCGGCCGGAACCTGATCTCGATGTCGACGTCGGTGCGGTTGCGGCGGCTCACGGTGAGGGTCTCACCCGTGGTGGCCTGGCGGCCCTGGGTGCTCGCCGTGACGTCGAGGCTGGTGATCAGGTCGCCGGTGCCGACCCAGATCCGCCCGTTGCGCAGGCCGTCCATGATGTCGGCGTAGTCCTGCCTGGCCAGCACGTGGGTCTTGCTGTACTCGCCCGGCCAGAAGTCGGCGCCGCCGCGCGTCCAGTGCACGTGGGAGTCCGAGGTCGCGGTGATCCACCAGCGACGCCCCTCGCCGAGCAGCGAGTCCCAGAGGCCGCCGACGCGAGCCGTCATCTGGTCGAAGCCGCCGTAGGTCGGGTGGTTGCCGTACCCTCCGCGCGCGCCGCCGTTGAGCGGGCCCGCCTGGTGGCCGGGAGCACCCTCGAAGCCGACGTAGATCTCCGGTGCGACGTTGTTGCCGTTGCGGAACTCCCGGGGGGTGTCCTGCCCGTAGACGCCGAGACCGGGCGCCGACCGCGAGGCGTGGTGGGCGATCACCAGCGGCTTCTGCCGCATGTCCTTCGCGGCCTTCAGGAACTCCACCATCTTGGCCTCGGTGTCGCGGCCGGGGTCGGCGGGGAACGCGTCGTGCTTGGCGAAGCGGCTCTCCAGCTCGAACAGCTGCTGTGCCTCACCGGAGTGGTGGGGGATCATCAGCGTGTGGTGGTCCAGCGCCGGGGCGTCGAACTCCATCCCCCAGAACTGGAGGACCTCGGGCACGAGCACGCGCGAGCGCAGGAGGTCGGGGTAGGCCTGCTCAAGGTTCACCTTCGAGTGCGTCGGCCCGCCGTGGTCGGTGCACATCGCCCAGCTCAGACCGAAGTACTTGGCCATGATCGCGTTGGTGACGATCGGGTACACGGCGTCGCCGCCCTTGGTGAACTTCGGCGGGTTCGTCGAGGTGTCGAAATCGCCGCTGTACTCCGAGTGCACGTGGTGGTCACCGGCGCGCCACACCCGGTCACGGGAGTTGCCGCGGTTCTCGCTCCCGCGCTCGGGGTCCGCCTCCGCCCACGCCGGGCTGCCGGTCGCCAGCGGGCTCGCGGCGACCAGCGTCGCCCCGAGGCCGGCGTACTTGACCAATCGACGCCGCGAGATCGACGAGCGCTCGGGGTCTTCGATGTTCTGGTCCTTCACAATGAAGCCTTTCGGTCATCTTCAACTTGGTCCCGACCCGCGAGTCTCGAAGGTCGCGCTGAACGCGACATGAACAGGGAACGGGACAACGAAGAACAACTGCCTCAGAAGGTTAGAAATCATCCCCGCGCGGTAACCGCCGGCCGCGTGGCACCATGACGGCCATGGACCACGCAGAGCTTCGGGCCTTCGCCGACCGCTGGATCGAGGACTGGAACGCCCACGACGTCGAGGCCGTCCTGTCGCACTTCGCCGAGGACGTGCTCTTCACCTCCCCGACCGCGGCCGCGCTGGTCCCCGGCTCCGGAGGTGTGGTCCGGGGCAAGGCCGCCTTGCGCGAGTACTGGGCCGCGGGCCTGAGGAGCGCCCCGGACCTGCGGTTCGAGATGATCGCCGCCTACGTCGGGATCAACACCCTGGTGATCAACTACCGCAACCGGACGGCGAGCGGCCGCCTGGTCAACGAGGTTCTCGTCTTCGACGGTCCCCTCGTCGTGGAGGGACACGCCACGCACCTCGACACCTGAGCGAGGCGCGGCGGCAGCGGCGCCGAACGTCCTTGAGCGAGGGCGGGCTCCGGGCGGCGGGCGGTCACCCCACCGGGTGATCCTCTCCAGGCCCTCTCCAGGCGGAGCGGGCCGCCGCCTGCCCGCGCCAAGCAGGAAAGGGGTTCTTACTTGAATCTGTAAACATTGTAAAGAGCTGCCGTGCACGAATATCCGCGCCGATGTTGACGAAGATCTGTTCCGGCGTCACCGGGTATTTCGCCTCATTGTTAGGCCGTGGCAGAGTCCTGCCGCGAGAGGTATCCCCCGGACAAAGGCAGAGTCCATGGTCAAACGCGCCCTCGCAACCGCCGCCCTCTCCCTCACCGCACTACTCGGATTAACTCCGCCCGCCTATGCGGTGACACTGGAGCAAAAGCTCGCCGCACTTTCGAGTTTCAGCCAGCCCACCGCGGCCAGCGCCGCGAGCTGGCTTTCTGCCTGGCAGAACCAGGGAGCCTGGGGAGACTACGCCTTCGACTGGTCGACCGATCTGTGTTCGAGCAGCCCCGACCAGCCACTTGGCTTCGACTTCAGGACGCCGTGCCGGCGTCACGACTTCGGCTACCGCAACTACAAGGCGGTGAGCCAGTTCCCGGCGAACAAGGCACGCATCGACGACGCGTTCTACTTCGACATGAGGCAGGTCTGCGCGGGATATTCCACCATCCCCAGGGGCACCTGCAACAGCCTCGCCTGGACCTACTACCAGGCGGTCAAGGAATTCGGCACGCTCAACGTCACCGGGGCGCAGATCGAGCGGATCCGCCAGGCGGCCGAACAGGCCACCCAGGAAGCGGAGGCGTGACCCGTCCCGCTCCCCGCGAGGGCTGGATCACTTCCCCTCACTGATCCGTGGCGGGCCGGCCTCGTGCCGGCCCGCACCGCGACGACGGTCCGCGCCCTCTGACCGTCTCGCCCCGGCGGGACACCTCGCCCATGTGAACGATCGGGCTCGCCGCGGGAGCCGCCCGCCTCGCGGGCCTCCCCGGGGCTCGCGTTCGCACCCGTTCGTACCTAATATGATGGGCTGCGAGTGACAGGACACAAGGGAGACCAGAAGTGATAGGTGACGACGACATCTCCGGGTGATACCGGAAGTGATCGGCCACCGGCCGGCGCGTAGGAGCGCCGTCGCCGTGGCCATGCCGTCGTTTCACTGATTCCTGTTCCCCTGCCGGGCGGCTTTCGGCGCGCCCGCGTCCCACACGAGGTTTTCTCGCATGTCCGATGCGTTCATCATCTGCTCGAACCTTTCCTTCTCCTGGCCCGACGACACCCCGGTCTTCCAGGATCTCTCCTTCACCGTGGGCGGCGGCCGTACCGGCCTCGTCGCCCCGAACGGCGCAGGTAAGAGCACCCTGCTCAAGCTGATCGCCGGCGAGTACCGGCCCGGCGGCGGGACCGCGTCCGTCCAGGGCGTGCTCGGCTACCTCCCGCAGAGCCTGCCGCTGGCCGGTGACCTGACCGTGGCCGAGGTCCTGGAGATCGCTCCGGTGATCAGGGCCCTGGACGCCATCGAGTCCGGAGACGCCGGCGAGGAGCACTTCACCACGATCGGCAACGACTGGGACATCGAGGAGCGCACCCGTGCCCAGCTGGACCGGCTCGGCCTCGGGGAGCTCTCCCTCACCCGGCCCCTGCACACCCTCAGCGGCGGCCAGGTCGTCTCCCTCGGCCTGGCGGCGCAGCTGCTGAAGCAGCCCGACGTCCTGCTGCTCGACGAACCGACCAACAACCTCGACCTGGACGCGCGCCGCAAGCTCTACGGCGTGCTGGAGGACTGGAACGGCTGCCTGCTGCTGGTCAGTCACGACCGGGCGCTGCTGGACCGGATGGACCGCATCGCCGAGCTCGACGGGGGCGAGATCCGCTCCTACGGCGGGAACTTCACCGCCTACGAGGAGGCCGCGCGCGCCGCGCGGGAGGTCGCGGAGAAGAACGTCCGCAACGCCGAGCAGGAGGTCAAGCGGGAGAGGCGGGAGATGCAGCAGGCCCGCGAGCGGGCGGCGCGGCGGGCCAGCAACGCCTCCCGCAACCTCAAGGACGCCGGCCTGCCGAAGATCTTCGCCGGGACGATGAAGCGCGACGCCCAGGAGTCGGCGGGAAAGGCGAACGAGGTCCACGCCGCTCGGGTCAACGACGCCAAGGCCCGGCTCGACGAGGCGGGCCGCGCCCTGCGCGACGAGCAGAGGATCACGCTGGAACTGCCCGGTACCAACGTCCCGGCCGGACGCACGGTCTTCCTCGGCGAACGGATGCAGGTCCACTACGGTGAGCGGGCCCTGTTCGCGGGAGAGGGCGCCGATCTGACGATCCGGGGACCCGAGCGGATCGCGCTGACCGGCTCCAACGGCGTCGGCAAGTCGACCCTGCTGCGTCTGATCAACGGCGATCTGGAACCGGAGGGCGGCCGGGCCAGGCGGGCCGACGGGCGGGTCGCCTACCTGTCCCAACGGCTGGACCTGCTCGATCTCGACCGCACCGTGGCGGAGAACATGGCCACGTTCGCCCCCGCGATGCCGCAGGCCCAGCGGATGAACCTGCTCGCCCGCTTCCTGTTCCGCGGCTCCCGCGTCCACCTGCCGGTCGGCGCGCTGTCCGGCGGCGAGCGGCTGCGCGCCACCCTGGCCTGCGTGCTGTACGCGGAACCGGCGCCCCAGCTGCTGCTGCTGGACGAACCCACCAACAACCTCGACCTGGTCAGCGTCGGCCAGCTGGAGAGCGCGCTCAGCGCCTACGAAGGGGCGTTCGTGGTGGTCAGCCACGACGAACGCTTCCTCGCGGAGATCAAGGTCGACCGCTGGCTGCGGCTCTCCGAGGGCCGACTGCTGGAGAGTCGGTGACAGTGCCATGCGCGGTGGTTTTGCCCTCGCCTTTCGAACAGGTGTCGCCGAAACTTTCAAGTCTGGATGATGTGGGCGCACCATGGTCCGCGTCGCCCTTTGTTCTCGCCTGATAGCGGTAGTGCCGATCTGTGATTGGCCTTGAACAGGGAGAAACTCTTTCTTCGGTGCGCGGCGACGCGAGGGCGACAAGAAACGGCGCTGTGGTGGCTGTGCTGTGTGCCAGGGGAGTTCATTGACTCGACACCTTTAGTGCACTTATCGTTCCGGCCGGGTTCCCGAAAGTTTATCTGAAACTTTGAAAGTTTCGGCGACCGCCCTGCGGATCCTGCGAGGAAGCGGGCGGTGCTCGGCCAACCCCGGCAGCGGTTCAGGAGGAACGAACGTGAGGTCACAGCTCATCCTGTTCGCGATCGACATCTGCACGGTGATGTTGCTCGTCTTCGGGCTCTACTTCCCACGACATCGCCGCCGCGATCTGGTCGTCGCCTACCTGGGGGTCAACGTCGGCGTCCTCGCGGTGGCGAGCGCGCTGAGCGCCAGCGACGCCGGTGCCGGGCTCGGGCTGGGGATGGCGCTGTTCGGCGTGCTGTCCATCATTCGCCTGCGCTCGACGGAACTCGACCAGCACGAGGTCGCGTACTACTTCTCCGCCCTCGCCATGGGCATCCTCGGCGCGCTGAGCACCACCTCGGTGTGGCTCAGCGGCGGCCTGATGGTTCTCATCCTCGTGGTGATGTACCTCGGCGACCACAGGCGGCTGTTCCGGCACTACCGGCATCAGATCCTGGTGCTCGACTCGGCCATCACCGACCATGCCGTGCTCGTCGCGCACCTGGAACAACTGCTCGACGCCCGGGTGCACGCCGTCACCGTCCAGCGGATCGACATGGTCAACGAGACCACCGTGGTCGACGTCCGGTACGCGCTGACCGGACGCGACCTGACCACCGAATCCGTCGCCCCCGCCCATTCCGGAGCGTACCGATGACCACGGCACCCCTCATGCCGGCCCTGGCGGGACTGGCCCCCGTCGGGCTCGCCGAACTGATCGACCGCGCCGCGCTGCAGACCAGGGTGGACCGCAAGTATCTCGTCCCGGCGGAGACACTGCCCGGCCTGCTGAGGCGGCTCACGCCGTACGCCCAGGCACTGGACATCGCCGGCGAGCGTACGTTCCGCTACAGGTCGGTGTACTTCGACACCCCGCGGCTGGCCAGCTACCACTGCGCAGCGTATCGCAGGCGCCGGCGTTTCAAGGTGCGCACCCGCACCTACCTCGACTCCGACCAGTGCTGGCTGGAGGTCAAGATCAGCGGAGCGCGGGGGAGCGTCACCAAACACCGGCTGCCGTACCACCCGCAGGACTGCGGCACCGTGCACCTGGGGCGCGACTTCGTCGACGAGGCGCTCGCCCGCGAGTCGATCGTTCCCGCCGCCGGGAACCCCCTCGACCCGATCCTGGTCACCGAGTATCACCGCGCCACCCTGCTGCTGCCGGACACCGCGAGCCGGGTCACCATCGACACCGGGCTCGTCTGGCGGGACGCCGGCTCCACGCTGAGGCTGTCCGGCCTCGCCGTGGTCGAGACCAAGTCCACCCTGGCCGCCACGCCGGTCGACCGCATGCTGTGGCAGGCGGGGACGAGGCCCGCGCGCATCTCCAAGTACGCCACCGGCCTGGCCGCTCTCCGCCTGGACCTGCCCGACGCGCCGTGGCGGCGGACGCTGCGTCGCCACTTCCGGGACACCGCGTCGTCGGTGGATCCGGTGCCCACCATCTTCCATCTGCCCGCCTCCCCCCGACCCGAACAGGAGACATCGTGCGTCTGACCCTCCGCGGCACCCGCGCCGCGGCCACCGCGGTGCTCCTCGCCGGGCTCCTCGTCCCGCACCCGTTGCCGGCCATCGCCGAGTCGGGTTCCGGCGCCCGGCCGGGTGGTCACATCGCGAGCACCGCGGCCGCCGACACCTTGGCCGCCAACGCCAATACCAGCGTCAATACCAGCGCCAGCGCCAGCGCCAGCGCCAGCGCCAACGCTGGCGCCGGAGCCGTCGCCGCGGCCGCCGCGGCGGAGGACCTGGTCGGCGACATCGCCTTCTCCGTGCCGAGCGGCACCTTCCAGGGACAGGTGACGGTGTCGCTGAGCACCGCGATCAGCGGAGCCCAGATCCGCTACACCACCGACGGGCGGCTGCCCACCGCGCAGTCGGCGCTCTACCAGGGCACACCCCTGCGGTTCACCCGCACCACCCAGCTGCGGGCACAGGCCTTCGTCGGCCAGACGGCGTCCGGGGCGCCGGGAACGGCGATGTACGCCGCCCGCGACACCGCCACGGCGCACGACCTGCCGGTGATCATGATCGACTCCTACGGTGCGGGCAAGCCCGCCCGGGAGTACTTCGACGCCACCACCATGATCTTCCAGCCGGGCGGCGGCGGGACGACGTCGCTGGCCGCGGCTCCGGCGGTCGCCACCCGCGCCGGATTCCGGCTGCGGGGGCAGTCGTCGGCCACGTTCGAGAAGACGCCCTACCGCGTCGAGTTCTGGGACAACGACAACGACGACGCCGACTATCCGGTGCTCGGCATGCCCGCCGACTCCGACTGGGTGCTGCGCGGGCCGTTCACCGACAAGTCGCTGATCCGGGAGGCATTCGTCTACGACCTCGGCAGGGAGATGGGCCTGCAGGCCCCGCGGTACGCGTTCGCGGAGCTCTACCTCAACACCGACGCCGGCCCGGTGGGCGCCGGCGACTACATGGGCGTCTACATGATCGTCGAGACGATCAAGAACTCCAAGGACCGTCTCGACCTCAAGCAGCTGGACGAGGACGACACGACCCTGCCGAAGATCACGGGCGGATACATCTGGAAGTTCGAGTGGATGGCCGCCGAGGAGCCGACGTTGCCGTGCGGCGGGCCGGCGGCCACCTGCTGGAACTACCTCGAAGTGGTCGACCCGTCCCCGTTGCAGCCCCAGCAGCGGGACTGGCTGCGCAACCACATCCAGGAGTTCCACAACGTACTGCGGGCGCCGAACTTCGCCGACCCGGCCACCGGCTACCGGGCGTACATCGACGTCGACTCCTTCATCGACCACCTGATCGTCAACGAGCTGAGCCGGAGCATGGACGCGTACGTCCGCAGTTCCCACTTCTACAAGGATCGGGATACCAAGATCTTCGCCGGTCCGTTGTGGGACTTCGACCTCACGTTCGGTGTGGGCGGATTCTTCCAGAACGACCAGATCGCGGGCTGGCAGTACCAGCAGACCCGGCAGCCGCTGGCCAACGACTGGTTCACCCAGCTCCTACGGGATCCGGCCTTCGTCAACCAGGTCAGGTCGCGCTGGCAGACCCTACGCCGCGGCCTGCTCTCCGACACCGCCCTGCAGAGCAGGATCGACGCTCTCGCCAGGCCGCTGCCCAACGCCGCGCAGCGCAACTTCCAACGCTGGCCGAACCTCTCGACGCCGGTCATCGGCTTCTTCAACACCCCGACCGCGCCCACGTGGCAGGGCCAGGTGCAGTACATGCGGGACTGGATGCTGCGCCGCACGGCCTGGCTGGACTCGACGGCGGGGTGGGGCGGTACGACCACCACCCCGACCCCGACCCCGACTCCCACTCCGACTCCCACTCCGACTCCCACGCCCACGCCCACGCCGGGCGGCGCCTGCTCGGCGACGCTCCGGGTGGTCAACTCCTGGTCCGGTGGTTTCCAGGGTGAGGTCACGGTGCGCGCGGGCAACGCGCCGATCAGCGGCTGGACCGTGAACTGGGCCTGGCCCGGTTCGCAGACCGTCACCCAGCTGTGGGGAGGTGTGCGCTCGGGCTCCGGTTCGAACGTGACGGTGCGCAACGAGTCGTGGAACGGCTCGATCGCGGCCGGCGCGAGCACGACCTTCGGCTTCACCGCCGGAGGGTCCTCCGCCACCCCGGTGATGACCTGCGCCGGCCCGTGACCGCATCGGTCACGACCGGCTGAACGCCGGCGACCCGTGGGGACGAAGAGTCCGAGAAACCTCGGGGTCCAGGTCGGGGATCGTTTCCCGACCTGGGCCTGGGCCCCGGCGTTGGAGCGGGTGGAGGGAATCGAACATTCCGGCCGACGCCGCTCCCACCCGGCCCGGGTGGGCCCGTACTCGGCCTCGCCGTGCTCGGAGCCCTCGATCATCTCCGGCCGTTCCCCGAGACGCCTTCGACCATGCCCGGGAATCAGCCGGGATCAGGGTTGTTGTGCCACTTCTCGAAGGGGGGAGCGGGCGAACGGGTGAGTTCCAGGAACTGCTTCGCCCTGTCCAGGCAGCTGGGGCAGAGGGGTTCCTCGACCGATCTGGCCGTCGCCTCCGGTGTCGGTTCGCGGAGGGTGCCCAACACCGTCATGCCGGGAGGAAGGCCGCTCTCAGGGTCGATCGTGACGGTCGTCACGTTCGCGGGGATGAAACCGAAGGTGCGCTTGCATACGTAGCATTTGCCGATCGTCGTCATCTGCTCATCTGCCATATGGCGTCATCCTCCTTCATCGCACCGTACATCCCGGCCGGTTCCCTCTGGCGGGGCGCTGGTCCTCTCGCGCTTGTAAGGGGTCGATGGAGATCGCGGCGCCGGCCTGACGGCACGCGACCACGCCGTCAGGCCGGGTGTCAGCGCTGAGCGTCGGCGAGCTTGGCGCGGAGCGTCGCGGCGTCGACGGGCACTCCCGGCGACTCCCAGAAGTTCTCGATCCCTCCCGCGTAGACGAAGCCGTACGCGGGGGTTCCCACCTGGAAACGCCACCCCTCCGCGAGTGCTCCCGCGTCGACGGTGTCATAACCGATCCGGTCGAGGAACGCGGTCACCTCTCCCTTCGCGCCGCCGTCGTCGCCCGCGATCGCCAGGGCACTGCGGTCCGCCGCACCGGAGGGCCGGGCCAGCGCCCGCAGGTGCTGGAAGTAGATGTTGTTGAAGACCTTGACGACTTTGGACATCGTCAGGTGCCGCTGCAGCAGTTCGCTGGACGTGACGGATCCGGCGTCGAGCTCCGGGAAGGTCCCGTCCCGCTCGGAGTAGTAGTTGTTGGTGTCGAGGACGGTCTTGCCGGCGAGCGGCTCCACCGGAACGTCGAGGTAAGCCCGCAGCGGGATGCTGACGACCACCAGGTCGCCGGCCGCGGCGGCCTCGGCGGAGGTCGCGGCGGCGGCCCTCGGCCCGAGCTCGTCGACCAGTTCCTTCAGTGTCCGGGGGCCGCGTGAGTTGCTCAGCACCACGTCGTAGCCCGCCGCGACGGCGAGCCGGGCGACCGTGCCACCGATGTTTCCGCTGCCGATGAATCCAACAGTTGTCATGACGACCACCAACTTCCGCGCCGCACCCGGCATTCCCCGCCGCTTTTCCATGGACCGCGGGCAACGCGTCCGGCGCGAAATCTCGATGCCGAGACCTGCGCGGGCCGAAGGGCGGCGATCCCGGCCGTACCGAAGCCCATGGGTGTGGTGCCGCTGCCGCGAGCGGAAGGGCTTGCATAGACTCGTGGTCATGAGCGCCGGGCATGCGCATGAGGAGCTTCACCACCTGGTGGAGGGGTTCGATCGGCCGGCGTGACCGCCACGCTCGCGGACACCGGCCCTGTGATCGCTGTCGTCGATCGAGACGGCAGGCACCATGTCTCACGCGCACGTCTTCTCGAGGAACCCGAGAGGCCACTGCCGATCTCGTCTCCGGCCCGCGCCTTCGGCGACGCCGAGGAGGGTGATCGCAGGCGGGGGTGAGCGCGTACGCACCTCGCCGCCGCGGAAGCCGACGTGGAAGCCGACGTGGAGGCCGACGTGGAGGCCGACGCGGAAGCCGACGTGGGGGAGGAATGATGAGCGTCCCGGAGACCATGACCGCGGCGTACATCACGTGGCCCGGGCCGGCGGACGAGATACGGATCGGCCGGTTCCCCGTGCCCGAACCCGGCTCGTCGGAGGTCCTGGTGAGGGTGCGGGCCCTCGCCGTCAACCACGTCGACACCTTCGTCCGCTCCGGCGCCTACCGGACCCGCCTGCCGTACCCGTTCGTCATCGGCCGCGACCTGGTGGGGACCGTGATCACGGCGGCGCCGGGGTTCGCCCCCGGCGACACGGTGTGGTGCGACAGCCTGGGGTTCGACGGTCGCCAGGGGTCCTTCTCCGACTACGCCGTCGTGCCCGCCGACCGGCTCTACCACCTGCCCGCCGGCGTTGATCCGGAGAACGCGGTCGCCTGCCTGCACACCGCCGCCACCGCGCACATCGGCCTGTTCAGGGAGGCGGGCCTGCGGATCGGGGAGACGGTCGTCGTGACCGGCGCGGGCGGCGGGGTCGGCACGGCCACCGTTCAACTCGCCGCGGCCGCGGGGGCGCGGGTCGTCGCGACCGCGCGCCCGGACGACTTCGACTGGTGCCGGCGGTGCGGCACCGACGAGGTCGTCGACTACCGCGACCCGGGTGTGTACGGGAAGATCGCCGAACTCGCTCCCGGCGGGGTGGACGTCTTCTGGGACAACGCCGGCCGACACCACCTGGAGCGGACCGTCCCCCTGCTCGCCCGCGGTGGCCGGATGATCATCCTGGCCGGTCTCGGCGCCACCCCCGTGCTGCCGGTGGGACAGCTGTACACGCGCGACGCCAGCCTCCGCGGCTTCGCGATCAGCAACGCCACCGTGGCCGAGCTCGCCACGGCGGCAACGGCGATCAACCACCTCCTGGCCCGCGGCACCCTGGTCTCCCGGATCGGGACACGGCTGCCGCTCACCGAGGCCGCCCGATCTCACCGTCTCCAGGAAGGCGCCGAACCTCACCACCCCCGCGGGCGCATCGTCGTCCTTCCGTAGCGGGACCCGTTTCCCACGGGACGCGAGGCGGGGGATGTACGTCCCGGTGTCGGGGTCGATGACCTCGATATTGAACGAGGTCGATTCGTTCCACATCTCCGTCCAGACGCCGGCGCTGCAGCGGGCTCCGGGATGAACGCTCACCGGGGTGAGGCGGATGGTCCGGCCGATCGCACCGGTCGCCGCCGTTGTGGGCCCTGATGGAGACCAGGCCGCTGCCCGTACGGAGCGTGCTCGTCGAGTTGCTGAAGATGGGGCCGGTGCATGTGCCGTGCGTGGTGAGGGTCCGCCGGGACGCCGGGTTCGTCGACGGCTCGAAGCTGCCGGCGAGCTGCCAGATCCCGGCGGACGTCGGCCCGGCCGGGGCGAGCACGACCGTGGCGGCGACCATGACTGCGATGAATGCGCGGGACAACCTCGAAAGTACTCGAAGTGTGGAATCTTTTCCTTGCGGCGACGAGCCGCTGACGTTCCGCTCCGATGGCATCCTTGACGGGGACCGCGTGAACAACCCGAAGGTGTGCACGGGCCGCGTGTCGCTCTCGGCCGCACGACCTGGCGGCCGGCCTTCCGGAAGCCGTCCAGCAAGGTGATCGTGGTCCTGACGGTCTTCCGCGAGACACGGGATAGGGCGCGGACCGCCGCCTCATCCCTCCTCCCGGGGCGTGCCGATGACGGCGGACGCCGGGGTGGACGGTCGATTCGCCGGCCCGCGCACCGGGCTCGGTGTCGACAGGCTCGTCGCGCTCCCGCC
Organism: Streptosporangium sp. H16; assembly: GCF_051918855.1. NCBI lineage: Bacteria > Bacillati > Actinomycetota > Actinomycetes > Streptosporangiales > Streptosporangiaceae > Streptosporangium > Streptosporangium sp. H16. The sequence continues at coordinate 3,817 of NZ_JBPXMD010000021.1, read as the reverse complement.
GATCGGGCTCCCGCTGACCGAGCCGGAGGATCTCGTACGGGCCGCCGCACCGAGTGCGAGTAACAGCAGTCCTGCCGAGGCCCATGCGGCCCAGTCCCCCAGGGCGGTGTAGAGAGTGGCCGAGCCCTCCCGGGGCAGGGAGGCCGTGACCGTGGTCATGCCCGTTCTGCCGCTGTGGCGCTCGGCCACGATCCGGCCGCGGTCGTCACTGACCGTCAGCCGCCCCTCGCGCGCGGCACGGGCCACCGCCAGGCCGTTCTCCACGCCGCGCACCACCGCCATGCGGCTGTGCAGCCACGCGTCCTCATCGAAGTCCCAGGCCGGTGCGAGCAGGGCGGCGACGCCGGCCTTGCCGTACTTCCTGACCAGGCCGGGGAAGTCCAGGTCCTTGCAGATGATGAGGCCGAGCCGGTCGCCGTCGAGGAAGGCCAGGCCGGTGCCGGGCCGGTACCCGCGCTCCACCCCGGGGATCATGTGGTGCTTGTCGTAGCGCACGCCGGAGGGGTAGCCCACCGCACTGTTGGTCTCCATGGCGATCCCCGCGACCACCTCCACGCCCGGCCGGGCGAACGGCAGGTCGGCGGTCCTGAAGACCTTCTCGGGCAGCACCACGATCTCCGCGCCGTGCGCCACCGCGGTGTCCACGGCCTCGCCGTACCGGCGGACGAGATCCTCGGAGGCGTCCGTCGCGACGAGCGCGACCTTCCGTCCTCCGGTGTCGGTGGGTGTCGAGAGCCGTACGAGACCATGGCCGAGCGTAAGTGCGACCAGCACCCCCGAGACCACCGCCGCGCGTGGCCGCAGGACCGCGACGGAGGCGGGTACGAACAGCAGGAGGAAGGTGACGCCCCAGACCCCGGTGACCGAGGCGGTCTGCAGCACGGGCAGGAAGTCGGCCTGCGTGTACGCCAGGCTCCACCAGGCCCCGTGCGGCCCGGCGAGGTTCATGACGTACTCGGCGGTGACCCAGACGGCCGGTACGGCCGACGCCGCCAGGAGCGGCCTGCCGCGCGTGAGCAGGGTACGGAAGAGCAGCACGCCCAGGCCGTAGCAGAGCGCGGGGCCGGCGATGAGGGCGGCGGCCAGCGGGGGCGGCATCTCAAGGGCCCCGGTGAAGTACGGCCACATCTGAGCCTGGCCGGCGAGCCAGACGAGCGTCCCTGCGGCGAGGGTCGTACCCCTGCCCGCCCGGCGGGCCAGGAACAGGACGGGCAGCGGCGCGAGCCAGGTGAGCCACCAGACGGGGTGCAGACCGGTGCCGAGGTGCGTCAGGACGGCCGAGGCGAGGGTGAGGGCGAGGGGGAGGAGGATGCGTTCCATGCCGACGATCGTGCTTGCCCGCACCCCTCCGGCGCGTCACTCGCGGATGCGATCTCCGCTGTCACTCTCACCGGCGACCACCAGCCCGGACTCGTAGGCAAACACCACTGCCTGGACCCGGTCCCGCAGGTCCAGCTTGGTGAGCATGCGGCTGACGTGCGTCTTGACCGTGTGCTCGGTGACCACGAGCGCGGCGGCGATCTCCGCGTTCGACAGGCCGTGCGCGACCAGCCTCAGCGTCTCGCGCTCGCGCTCGGTCAGCGCGTCCAGCCTGGCCGCCAGCCGGGGGGCGATGCCGTGGACGGGCCTGCGCACCAGGTCCTCGAGCAGCCTCCTGGTCGCCGCCGGGGCCAGGAGGGCCGCACCCGAGGCGACGGTACGCACGGCGTGGGCCAGTTCGTCGCGCCGGATGTCCTTCAGCAGGAAACCGCTCGCTCCCGCCCGGACCGCGTCGTAGACGTACTCGTCGAGGTCGAACATGGTCAGCACGAGCACCTTGGCGTCGGTGGTGGCGCAGATCTCCCTGGTCGCCTCGATGCCGTTCGTGCCCGGCATGCGCACGTCCATCAGGACCACGTCCGGCCGGAGCCGCCTGGCCGCGGCGATCGCCTCCTCGCCGTCGGCGGCCTCACCGACCACCTCCATGTCCGGCTGCGCCCCCAGGATCAGCCCGAACCCCGCGCGGAAGAGGTCTTGGTCGTCGGCGATGAGTACCCGTAACATGCGGGTCATTCAAGCGGAAACTCGGCTCTCACCATGAATCCTCCGTCGCGTCCCGCCCCGGCGGTGAGTGTCCCGCCGCACGCCGCGGCCCGTTCCCGCATCCCGGCCAGCCCGTACCCGCCGCCCTCACCCGGCCCTCGCCCGTCGTCGGCGATCTCCACCGTCAGGCTCTCCCCCCAGGTCAGGGTGAGGCGCACGGCATGCGTACCGGCGTGCTTGCGCACGTTGGTGAGCGCCTCCTGAACGATGCGGTAGACGGCGGCCTCGACGCTTCCGGCGACCGGGCGCGGGGGACCGGCGGTCGTGCTCACCACATCGAGACCGCTGCGATCGAGCAGCGCGGGGAGGTTGGCCAGACGCGGCTGGAAAAGTGACTCGCCCAGGCGCTCGCCGGTACGGCCCCGCACCGGTCCGTCACCTTCGCCCGGGGCCCGCAGCGCGGCGAGCACCCCCCGGAGCTCGGCCAGCGCGCCCCTTCCCGTGTCGGCGATCGCGTCGAAGACCTCCTCGGCCCTGTCCGGGGCGTCGCGCACCACCACCGGCCCGGCCTCGGCCTGAACCACCATCAGGCCCACGGAATGGGTGACGATGTCATGCATGTCGCGCGCGATCCGGGTGCGTTCCTCGGCCGCCGCCGCGATGTGCTCCTGCTCCCGCCGCCGTACCCGCTCGGTCAGCTCGGCGGCTCGCGAGCGGCTCGCCCTGACACTGGTACCCAGCGCGTAGGCGGCGACGAAGGCGGTCCCCACCAGACGGAAGGTCTCGTCGTTCTCCCTGGGCAGCACCAGGGAGAGACCCACGGCCGCCACGATCACCGGAATCGCCGCCAGCCTCTTCCACGCCGGACTCAGGTCGGCGATCGTGTAGACGGCCAGCAGCGGCCCGAAGGGCAGGAACGGCTTCTCCCACGTCACCAGCACCGACATCGCCGCCCCGACCACCACCGCCACCACCATTGGCGCCCGCCTGCGCCACACCACCGGCGCCGAGGCCAGCAGTCCCAGCCCGATGATCCACCACGGAGGGGGATCGGGCAGAAGGAGCGGCACCACCGTGGCCAGGACCACGCCCGCCGCCAGCACCCCGTCGACCGCCCTACCGGCCCGGCCCGCCGCGAACATCCGTCCATTATCCGGATGTGTCCGCCCGCTGCCCTCACTCTCAAGAGTGACCATTCCGGTCATGCGGCCCGTACCTGTCTCACCTCAAGGGGTGTGGTCACGCCGCGCACCGGTGTGCGGCCATCGCTCGTATGGGACAGTCGGCATCATTATTATCCATACGGGTTCGAAGTGGGAGTTATGGCAGCGGAATTTCAGTTCGATGAGTTACATCCTGGTGCGTGACGGCAGGACCCTTGAAATTTTTCACCGGGGTCTCTCCGAGAGCAGCCGCTACCACGTGGCGTTTCTCGGGGGGACGTCCAGCCGCACGGCGACGGGTTCAAGGTTCGGCTCGGTGCCAGGCGGAGCGACGACCAGTCGTGGGCGGGGTGAGACTGAAGATGGACCGGGAGGAGTTCGCGCGTTTTCGCGATTTCATCGCCCTGGCCGTCGTGGCACGCAACCGGGTGAGCCCTCTGGACGAGCCCACCTCGCCCTGACCCTCGGGGGCTCCGATCGCCCCCGATCATGAACGACGGCCGGCCACGGGAAGGTGATCGTCGGTCCGACCGAGCCTGGCGTGAGGGGTTCGTTTCGTTGGAAGTGATGAATCCGCAGGGATGGGCCCGGGTGGGCCCCATTCCGGCCTGGGTGAACAGAAGCGCGCACAA